>NZ_RZSB01000740.1:0-2990 GCF_004023285.1 Mesorhizobium sp. M2A.F.Ca.ET.067.02.1.1 | reverse complement strand
GGAGTAGGGCATGCGCTACGAGCTGATGTTGCCGCACCAGATCCGCAAGGCGATCGAGGAGAACTGGCCGGTCGTGTTGCCGCTTGGCGTGCTCGAATACCATGGCGAGCACATGGCGGTCGGGATGGACACTTTGGCCGTCATCAAGACGGTGGAACTCATCGAGAAGGAGAGGGACCTCGTCATCCTGCCGCCCTTCTATTACGGCGCGGCAAGCTATGCGGTGGCGGCGCCGGAAGGCAGCGGCTCGGTGCAGGTCGGTGGTCCGGTGCTTTCGCCATTCGCGGAGGAATTGTTCTACGGGCTGCTGCGCATCGGCTTCCGCAACATCCACGCCATCATCCACCACCAGACCGAGAATTTCGTGGCCGGCATGCCGACCGACCTCGCCTTCAAGACTGCCGGCCGCCAGGCGATCTTCCGCTTCCTGGAAAAGGAACGCGGCGAGGGCTGGTGGGGGTCGAACACGATGGCCGATTACTATGCCGGCCATGCCAAGGGCGAGAACGTCTTCAACTGGGTGCAGGTGCATCCGCTGATGCCGGCCGCGATGAACGGCAAATACCCGTTCGACCATGCCGGCAAAGGCGAAACCTCGCTGATGCTGGCGTTATGCCCCGAGGCCGTGGACGAGAAGCATTTGGCCGACAACACCGGCTGGTACACGAAAGACGCGGCGGAGGCCTCGGCAGGCCTCGGCAAGATCGGCGTCGCCATGATCCTTGATCATTTGAGGGCCATCCTGGTGCGATAGGCGCGGTTCTTCCTTCTCCCCTTGTGGGAGAAGGTGAATCGGCGCGCAGCGCCGAGACGGATGAGGGGTGTTCCAGCGGAGTGAGACGTCGGCGTTCCCTCGAACACCCCTCATCCGGCCGCTGCGCGGCCACCTTCCCCCACAAGGGGGGAAGGAAAGGTCCAGCTACTTCACGGAGCCCGCCGTCATGCCCATGATCAGATAGCGCTCGAGCGCGATGCCGATGATGGCCAGCGGCGCGATCGCCGCCGTTGCAAGTGCGGCCATCGACCACCAGTTGATGCCTTGCGAGCCGGTCTGGCTCGCCACCATGACGGGGATGGTCTTGGCGTCGGTCGAGGTCAAAAGCGCGGCGAAGAAATACTCGTTCCAGCACAGCACCATCGCCAGGATGAAGGCGGCAACCATGCCCGGCAGCGCGATCGGCATGACGATGCGGAAGAAGGCGCCCCAGATCGACAGCCCGTCGACCAAAGCCGCTTCCTCCAATTCGACGGGAATGGAGTTGAACTGGTCGCGCATGATCCAGATCACGATCGGCAGCACCATCAGCGTGTAGAGCAGCACGAGCCCGATGCGCGTGTCGAGGAGGGCGACTTCGCGATAGAGCACAAGGAAAGGGAGCGCCAGCACGACCGGCGGCAGGATCAGCTGCGACAGGAAGAAGAAGGAGATGTCCTCGTTCCTGAACCAGGCGAATTTGTAGCGGTAGCGGACAAGGCCATAGGCGGCAAGGCTGCCGATTATGATGGCAAGCGCCGACGCGCCGACCGAGGTGATGACCGAGTTCATGAAGCGCTTGAAGAATTCGTCGCGTACCGTCGAGGTCTGGAAGATCGAATCCGGCGAAAGGCCGAGCGAGCGCCAGCCCTTCCAGTCCGGCGTAAAGTCGACGAAGGGGATGAGATGGCCTTGCGTGACGTCGACCGCCGATTTGAACGAGGTGGTGATCGTCCAGTAGATCGGGAACAGGCAGACGAAAGCCCAGAAGACGAGCGCGCCGTAGATGAAGACGCGGCTGGTGATGAAGGCCGCCGGCGAGCGGATCTCAGAAACGGTGTAGTCGGTGGTCTGGACGCTCATGATGCCGCTCAGTTGACGTTGCGCACGAAGCGACTGGCGACTTTCAGCAGCCAGGTCACGAACACGACGATGATGATCAGATAGGCCATGGCGAGCATTGTGCCGTAGCCGACATTCGAGCGGTCGCGATATTCGCGGTAGATGAAGCTCGATACGGAATCGGTAGCGCCGCCGGGGCCGCCCGAGGTCAGAGTGATGATGATGTCGGCGAGCTTCAGCTTGAAGATGATGCGCAGGATGACGGCCGTCACCGACACCGGCAGCATGAGCGGAAAGGTAACCTGCCAGAAGGTCTGCCACGCGGTCGCGCCGTCGACGCGGGCGGCTTCAAGCACCTCGCGCGACATCGCCTGCAGGCCGGCAAGCAGCATGATCATCACGAACGGGATGAAGGTCCAGGCGTCGAGCATCATGATCGAGATGCGGGCTGTGATCGGATCGGAGAAGAAGGCGGGATTGTCCCAGCCGAGATGGCGCGCCAGCGTTGCCGCCGGGCCGAAGCGGTATTCCATCAGCGATTTGCCGACCATCCAGGACACCGCCACCGGCGACAGCATCAGCGGCAAAAGGAAGACGACGCGGAAGAACTTTCGCGCCTTGATCTGCGCGTTGAGCAGCAGCGCCAGGCCGAAGGCGATGACATATTCGACCAGCACCGCAAGCACATAGAGCACCATGTTGAACAGCGCATTGCGGTAGTAGGGGTCGGCCAGCATCTGCCAGAAATTGTCGAGGCCGTTGAACCTGCGTCCGGCAAACGAACTGAGATTCCAGTCGGTCAAGGCGATGTAGAAGCCGAACAGCGTCGGGAAGATCACCATGGCGATGGTGAAAAGCAGCGCCGGCAAAAGGAACAGCGCGCGCTGCCCGTCCTCGCCGCGCGTCAGCACCTGCCAGGCACCGAGTGCTGCACCCCACAGGATGTAGGCATAGATCACCGGCCGCCAAGTGTCGAAGCCGACCGTGGACATCTCGGTCTTGTAGAGGATCTGCACGACGATGATCGTCAGCAAGCCGAGCGTCGCGACGGCCAGCAGGCCCCAGCCGAGGCGCTTGCGGCCTTGCGGGATCAGGTCGGCCGGATTTGCCGGCCACGCATTCGCGGTCGAAGTCTGCTCAGCCACTCTTGCCTCTTAGCGCATCAAACCGGCCG
>NZ_RZSB01000073.1:0-13454 GCF_004023285.1 Mesorhizobium sp. M2A.F.Ca.ET.067.02.1.1 | reverse complement strand
TCTCCTCGCGGTCCATGGCAAGCTTCAGCGCCATGCGGAGGTCGTTGTTGTCGAAGGGCGCGGTGTCGCAGAACATGTTGAACGGGTAGTAGCCGCGCCCCGACACGTTCTCGACGCTGACGCCCGGCATGCGTTTCACCAGATCGACCACCTTGGGCTCGACGCGGTTGATGAGATGCACCTGGCCGCCCTGCAGCGCCGCGAGCCGGGCCGTCGGATCGTTGATCACGACAATCTCGATCTGGTCGGCATGGCCGGCCTTGTCGCCGCGCCAGTAATTGGCGAAGCGCTCGCCGCCATGCTTCACGCCGGGCTGGTTGACGGCGACCTTGTACGGCCCGGCGCTGACGCCGGCATTCGGGTTGTCCTTGCCGCCATTCGGCTGGATCACCAGGTGGTAGTCGGCCATCAGATAGGGGAAGTCGGCGTCGGCGTCGCCGAGCGTCACCACCACCTCCTTGCCGTCGGCCTTGATGGTCTTGATGTTCTTCAAAATGCCGAGCGCGCCGGATTTCGACTTCTCATCGGCGTGGCGCTCGAGCGTGGCGACGACATCTTCAGCCGTCACCGTCTTGCCGTTGTGGAATTCGACGCCGTCGTGGATTTTCATCGTCCAGGTCTTGGCGTCGGCCGAGGCGCCGATCTCCTCGGCGATCAGGTTCTCGACGCCTCCCTCGGGCGTTAGCCGGACAAGGAATTCGCCCCACTGCTTACAGAAGTTGAAAGTGACCTGGCTGAGGTTCAGCGCCGGGTCGAGGCTGTTGGTCGATTCACCCCCCTGCAGGCCGGCCTTGATGATGCCGCCCTTCACCGGGGTCGCGGCGAAAGCCTTGCCGGCCAGCGTCGTCGCCAGCGCCGCCGAGGCGCCGAGCGCGGCCGCGCGGCCGAGGAAATCGCGCCGCGATATCCTGCCCTTGCCGGCGAGTTCGGCGAGATGATCGAGTTCCGTATGCATGTCCTGCCCCCTTGTTCGAGATTGATTCCGGTGCGGGTTCTATCCGCCCGCGGCGATCTTTCCCCTTCCCTGTTGCGGCCGCATGACAAAAGTGCTTGGGTCGACTTTTGGCAGGCTAATTTCCAGCGCTTTCCATGCGCCGGCCCTTGATCGCCTTCTCCAGCCAGCCGATCTCCATCTCCGGCACGGAGGAGAGCAGCAGGTCCGTATAGGCGTCGAAAGGCGGCGTCAGCACCTTGCTCTTGGAGCCGTAGCGCACCACCTCGCCGCGATACATGACAGCGATCGAATCGGCGATCGACTTCACCGTCGCCAGGTCATGGGTGATGAAGAGATACGCGACCTTTTCGTGCTGCTGCAGGTTGAGCAGCAGTTTCAGGATGCCGTTGGCGACCAGCGGGTCGAGCGCCGATGTCACCTCGTCGCAGATGATCAGCTTCGGCTTGGCGGCGAGCGAGCGCGCGATGCAGACACGCTGCTTCTGGCCGCCGGAAAGCTCGGCCGGGTAGCGGTCGACGAAACCCTTGCCCATCTCGATCTCGTCGAGCAGCTCGGCGACGCGCTTGTCGCGCTCGCGGCCCTTCATGCCGAAATAGAACTCCAGCGGCCGGCCGATGATGGTGCCTACCGTCTGGCGAGGGTTCATCGCCACGTCGGCCATCTGGTAGATCATCTGCAGCTGCCGCAGGTCCTCCTTCGGCCGGTCGGCCAGCCTGTTGGCGAGTGGCCTGCCGTCGAAGGTGACGGTGCCCTCCTCGGGCGGCAACAGGCCTGTGATCGCGCGCGCCAGCGTCGACTTGCCGGAGCCGCTCTCGCCGACCACCGCCAGCGTCTGTCCCGGATAAATGTCGACCGAGACGTTCTTCAGCACCTTGACATGGCCGCCGCCATAGGCGGCGGTGACATTCTTCACCGACAGGAAGGGCGTTGTGCCGGGCGGCTGTTCCTTGTGCTCGATCTCATGCACAGAGACCAGCGCGTTGGTGTATTCCTGGCGCGGCTCCTTGATGATCTGCCGCGTGCCGCCCCACTCCACCAGCCGGCCATGGCGTAGCACCATGATCTCGTCCGACACCTGGGCGACGACGGCAAGGTCGTGCGTGATGTAGAGGGCCGCCACATGCGTGTCGCGGATGGCGTCCTTGATCGCCGCCAGCACGTCGATCTGTGTCGTCACGTCGAGCGCCGTGGTCGGCTCGTCGAAGACGATGAGGTCCGGCTCCGAGCAGAGCGCCATCGCCGTCATCACGCGCTGCAGCTGGCCGCCGGAGACCTGGTGCGGGTAGCGCTCGCCGATCGTTTCGGGATTGGGCAGGCTGAGCTTCTTGAACAGCGCGACGGCCCGCTTCTCGGCTTCGGCGCGCGTCGCGGTGCCATGCAGCATGGCCGCCTCGACCACCTGGTCGATCAGCTTATGGGCCGGATTGAAGGCGGCGGCCGCCGATTGCGCGACATAGCAGACTTCGCGTCCGCGCAGCGCCCGCACGCCCTTGGGGCCGGCTTTCAGGATGTCGCGGCCGTTAAGGATCACCTCGCCGCCGGTGATGCGCACGCCGCCACGGCCATAGGCCATGGACGACAGGCCGATGGTCGATTTGCCGGCGCCGGATTCGCCGATCAGGCCGAGCACCTTGCCCTTTTCCAAGGTCAGCGAGACGTCGTGGACCAGCGTGATCGTCTTCGGCGCTTCGCCAGGCGGGTAGACGGTCGCCTCGATGCGCAGGTTGCGGATATCGAGGAGCTTGCCTGAATTTGCCTTTGTGTCGGCCATCAGCCGCGCCCTCCCTTCAGGCTCGTCGTGCGGTTGAGCACCCAGTCGGCGACGAGGTTGACCGAGATCGCCAGCACCGCGATCGCGGCCGCCGGGATCAGCGCCGCCGGAATGCCGAAGACGATGCCGTCCTTGTTTTCCTTGACCATGCCGCCCCAGTCCGAATCCGGCGGCTGCACGCCGAGGCCGAGGAAGGAGAGCGCTGACAGGAACAGCACCGCGAAGATGAAGCGCACGCCGAGCTCCGCCACCAGCGGCGACAGCGCATTGGGCAGGATCTCGCGGAAGATGATCCAGGCCTTGCCTTCGCCGCGCAGCTTCGCCGCCTCGACGAAGTCCATGACGTTGATGTCGACGGCAACGGCGCGCGACAGGCGGTAGACGCGGGTGGAATCGAGGATGCCCATGACCAGGATCAGCGTCAGCGTGTTGGTCGGCAGCACCGACAGCACGACGAGGCCGAAGATCAGTGTCGGGATCGACATCAGCAGGTCGACGAAGCGCGACAGCAGCGTGTCGAACCAGCCGCCGAACACCGCCGCCGTGAAGCCGAGGATCGAGCCCAGCGAGAAGGACAGCGCCGTCGCCGCCACCGCGATCTCCATGGTGATGCGCGCGCCATAGATCATGCGCGAGATCAGGTCGCGGCCGAGATTGTCGGTGCCCAGCCAATGCGCCGCCGACATCGGCTCCCACACGTCGCCGACGATCTCGCCATTGCCGTGCGGGGCGACCCAGGGCGCGAAGATGGCGCAGAACGCAAAGAAGCCGGTCAGGATCAGTCCGATCCAGGCGGTGAACGGAATTTGTCGTAGCGCCATTCGCTTCAGTTCCCCCTCTGGTCGTCCTGCATCCGGCCCGTCATTTCGGATGCTCTCGTCACTTCGGATGCCTGAGCCGCGGATTGGCCACGATGGCGGCGATATCCGCGACGATGTTGAGCGTGATGTAGACCGCGGCGAAGATCAGGCCGACCGCCTGCACCACCGGCACGTCGCGTTTGGCGACATGGTCGACCAGATATTGTCCCATGCCCGGATAGACGAAGATCACCTCCACCACGACGACGCCGACGATGAGATAGGCGAGGTTGAGCATGACGACGTTGACGACCGGCGCGATCGCGTTCGGGAAAGCATGCTTGCGGATGATGTCGAAGGGTTTCAGCCCCTTGAGCTCGGCCGTCTCGATATAGGCCGACTGCATGACATTGAGGATCGCCGCGCGCGTCATGCGCATCATATGGGCAAGCACCACCAGGGTGAGCGCCGTGGCCGGCAGCACCACGGCCTGCAGCCTTTCGAGGAACGGCGTGGAGTCGTCGACCGTCGAGATGCTCGGGAATATCTGCCAGTGCACCGCAAACACGAAGATCAGCACATAGCCGATGAAGAATTCCGGGAACGATGTCGAGGCCAGGGCCAGGCCGGAGATCAGCTTGTCGACGAAGCCGTTGCGGTAGCGCACTGCAATCAGCCCAAGGATGACCGCCAGCGGCACAGCGACGATCGCCGCGCACGCGGCCAGGAAAAGCGTGTTCTTCAGCCGGGTGCCGATCGAGCTTGCAATGTCGAGCCCGCTCGACTGCGCCGTGCCGAAATCGCCATGCAGGATGCCCCACAGCCAGTGCACGTAGCGCAGCCATGCCGGGTCGTTGAGCCCGAGCTGCTCGCGCAGGTTTGCCAACGCCTCCGGCGTCGCCGACTGGCCGAGGATCGCCTGGGCGACATCACCCGGCAGGATCTGCGTGCCGGCGAAGATCAGCACCGAAACGGCGAATAGAAGAACCAGGCCCAGCAAGATGCGCTGAGCGACCAATCTCAGGATCGGAGACGACATCGGCTACCTGCAACGGTGAAGAAGGGACGGTGCCCGCCTTTCAGGCAGGCCATGAAAGCCGGAAGGGCCGGCTCGCGCCGGCCCTTCCTATCCTTCGTCAAGCCTGCAGCCAGCACTCGATCAGCGCGTGGCCGTTGCTGAGTTCCTGCGCCGGGTTGTCGACCCAGCCTTCGACGCCCTTGCCGGTGGCGTCGACGAACTGGTTGAAGAACGGCACGATCAGGCCGCCTTCGTCGCGCATGATCTCGCCCATGTCGCGGTAGATCTTCTTGCGCTTGGCTTCGTCGAGCTCGCCGCGCGCCGCAAGCACCATCTTGTCGAAATCCGGCCGCTTGAAACGGGTGTCGTTCCAGTCGGCAGTCGAGAGATAGGCGGTCGAATACATCTGGTCCTGCGTCGGACGCCCGCCCCAGTAGGAGAGCGAGAAGGGCTGCTTGTTCCAGACTTCCGTCCAGTAGCCGTCGCCCGGCTCGCGCTTGATCTCGATCTTGATGCCCGCCTTGGCGCAGCTCTGCTGGTAAAGCTGGGCGGCGTCAACGGCGCCAGGGAAGGCGACGTCGGACGTGCGCAGCAGGATCGAGCCGCTATGGCCGGACTTCTTGTAGAGCGCGGCGGCTTTTTCCGGCTCGAACTTGCGCTGTTCGAAATCCTCTGCGAACAGCGGATAGGCCTTGTTGACCGGCATGTCGTTGCCGACCTCGCCGTAGCCGCGCAGGATCTTGGTCAGCATCTCCTCGCGGTCCATGGCAAGCTTCAGCGCCATGCGAAGGTCGTTGTTGTCGAAGGGCGCGGTGTCGCAGAACATGTTGAACGGATAGAAGCCGCGGCCTGAGGCGGCGCGGATGGTGACGCCGGGCAGCCGCTTGACCAGGTCGACGATCTTCGGTTCGACGCGGTTGATCATGTTGACCTGGCCGCCCTGCAGCGCAGCCATGCGGGCCGTCGGGTCGTTGACGACGATGATCTCGACCTGGTCGGCATGGCCGTATTTGTCGGCCTGCCAGTAATTGGCGAAGCGCTCTCCGCCATGCTTCACGCCGGGCTGGTTGACGGTGACCTTGTACGGGCCGGTGCCGATGCCGGCATCAGGCTTATCGTTGCCGCCATTCGGCTGGATGATCAGGTGATAGTCCGCCATCAAATAGGGCAGGTCGGCGTTCGGGTCCTTCAGCGTGACCACGACATTGCCGCCATCGGCCTTGATGGTGTCGATGCTTTTCAGGACACCCAGCGCGCCCGACTTGGATTTTTCGTCGCTGTGACGCTTCAGCGTCGCCACGACGTCGTCCGGCGTCACTTCCTTGCCGTTGTGGAACTGGACGCCCTTGCGGATCTTCATCGTCCAGGTCTTGGCATCCTTCGAGCTGCCGATCTCCTCGGCGATGAGATATTCGACGCCGCCGCCCGGCGCGAGCTCGACCAGCGTTTCGCCCCAGCACTTGCCGAAGGCGAACGGAACCTGGCTGAGGAAAGTAGCGGGATCGAGGCTGTTGGTGGATTCACCGCCCTGCAGGCCGGCCTTCAGCGTGCCGCCCTTGACCGGGCCGGCAGCGCGCACGGCGCTGGAGAGCAGCGAGTTGGCGAAAGTGGCGGTGACGCCAAGCGCGGCGGCGCGACCGAGAAAGTCGCGACGGCTAAGTTTCCCGGCCGCGACTCGCCGGCTGAGATAGTCGAGTTCGTTGGACATTATGGTTCCTCACTCTGGGTATGCGACCTTATGGTCGTTTCTTCTATTGGAGGAGATAATGACCGTAAGGGAAAGCGGCAGGCAAGACCGAATGCGACATGCGGTGGCGTAAATCGCATGTCGCGTTTGGACCAATCTTGCCTCCGCTCAAACCAGGGAGCGGGGAATCGTCTGCTCGAAATCGCGTTCGAAGATCAGCTTTTCGCCCTCATAGGCTTCGATTCTGGCGCTGACGATGAAGCTCTCTGCGTCCGATCGCATGTCGGCAAAGGTTTCGGTCCGCACCGACCATTCATCGCGCGACAATGTCTGCGTCCAATGCGTGGCTCCGGTGGCCGACAGCGGATCGTCGGGATGGATCGCCCATGTCTCGCGTACGATGCTGCCATTGACCAGCCCGTGGTCGAGATCGCGCACCGCGCCGAAATCGTCGGTGATGGAAAGCGTGACCGTGCCGGTCTTCTCGTCGCGGTCGATATGGCGTTCGGAACTCGTCGGCCTGATCGTCTCGGTCGCCCAGGGCGTCGCGCCTTCCGGCTCAGGGAACGAAACCTCATTGCCTTTCGCCAGCGGCCGCAGCGGCAGCTTCAGCGTGGCCTTCGCAAGATCGAGTTGCACCGGTTCCGGCGAGGGCCAGATCATCGGCCAGTAGGCGGTCGAAACGGCGACGCGCAATTTGTGGCCGGCCGGCACGCGGTAGGCGCATTGGTCGAGCACGACGCGCGCCGAAAAGGTCTGCCCTGGCACCAGCGCCTGCGGGAACTCATGCGAGTCGCGGTGGGTCAAATTGAGCAAGCCATAGGAGATCAGTTCCGAGGCGCCGTCCGGGTGCACATCGCAGAGACGCACCGCGATGTTGGCCTGCGGCCGATCGGAGGCAACTCGGACCGCGAGCTCCGGCGCGCCGACGATGTCGATCGCCTCACCGAGCTCGGGCTGGTCGAAGCAGACCGACAGCGCGTCGTCGGGGCGTTGGTCGCCGGGCAATTCCGGCCCGAAGGTGAAGGGAAAATACTCGCCGCCGGCGAGGCCGCAGGTCTGCGGCGAAGCGACGATCAGGGGTTTGCCGCCATTGGCGATAAGCTCGATCGCCTCGACCTTGATGTTTGAGGACGGCCATTCCTGCTCCGCCACCCAGCGGCCCGGCCGTTCCGGGTGCCAGCGCGCCGGCCGCACGCTGTCCATCACATAGGCGCGGTAGGCCGGATCGGCCTCGACGCCGGTCGCAGCACGCTTTAGCCAGCGGTCCCACCAGCGCAGCGCCTCCTGCAGGAAGCCGATCGCCGGATTGGGTCCGGCGTAATGCGGGTATTTGTGGATCCAGGGGCCGACGATGCCTTTGACCGGCGACTGGATGCCGGTGACGAGATTGGAGATCGTGTTGCGGTAGCCGTCATGCCAGCCGCCGATCGACAGCACCGCCGCTTTGACCGCCGAAAAATCCTCACAGATCGAGCCGCGCTTCCAATAGGCGTCGCGGTGCTGGTGACTGAGCCAGAGCGGCAAAAGGAAGGGCTGGTTCTCCAGCCGGCTGAGCCATAAGTCGCGCCAGCGGTTGCCGCCGGCAATCGCCGGATCCGGCGGCCGTGACGAATAGGACAGCATCGTCGAGGCCCAGCCGAAATTTTCCAAGAGCAGGCAGCCGCCCTTGTAATGGATGTCGTCGGCATAGCGGTCGACGGTCGAGCACAGGCTGATCACCGCCTTCAGCGCCGGCGGCTGTTTCGCCGCCACCTGCAGGCAGTTGAAGCCGCCCCAGGAGATGCCCATCATGCCGGCATTGCCGTTGCACCAGGGCTGCGCCGCCGCCCAGGCGATGACGTCGCAGGCATCCTGCAGTTCCTGCTCGGAATATTCGTCGTCCATCAGCCCTTCGGAATCGCCATTGCCGCGCATGTCGACGCGGATCGAGGCATAGCCGTGGCCGGCAAAATAGGGATGGGTGAGCTGGTCGCGAAAAATGGTGCCGTCGCGCTTGCGGTAGGGCAGGTGCTCGAGGATCGCCGGCACCGGATCGTCAGCCGCATCCTCGGGCATCCAGATGCGCGCCGACAGCCGGCAGCCATCCGGCATGACGATGCCCATATCGGGAAATTCGACGACTTTGCGGGGGAATTCTGTGACGGTTTTCATGGGGCGCATAACGCTCCGGGGCGCGCCGACTTTCAATCGCCATTCGCGACTGGAGCATCAAAAAATGCGACTTGGGTCGTTAGCGCAATTCGTCGAGCAATTCGGGGTGTTTTTCGAGCAACGTCATCAGCTGAATGGTCGGGCCGCTCGGCTCGATCAGACCTCGCTCATATTTGTCGAAGGCATTCTCGCCGACTTTGAACAGGGAACCCGCCTCACGCTGCGACAGCTTGAGCTTTGCGCGCATGCGCCGGATGGTTTCTGGCGCCGGCACGCCGTCGATCTTTTCCTTGAGAATGCGCAGGGCGGCATCAACGGCAGCCATATCCTCCCCGACATGCACGCCGTCTCCGTCCGAAGCCGAAGCCGGATAGTAGCCCGGCAGGTCGACAACCATGCTCTCGCCTTTGTAGGTCACGGTGAACGGACGTACCCCGCGCGTCAGGATCTCTCCGGTTTCGGGAGAGATCATGGTTTCACTGGTTTCTGTCGCCATGTCATTTCTCCTTGAATGCCATGACCATGAATTCGGTCACGACATCAGCCTGGAATTTCACATAGAGAAGCATGTCGCGCGCCGGCACATGATAGACATCCTGCCAGACCCGGTGATCGGCGAAGGTCGTCATCGATTTCACGAACATCTTCCGCGTCATGCCACCGATCACCTCGACAATGCCGGCGCGATCGAAACCAAGGCCGACCGCATCGCGCAGGGCTGACGTTGTGATAGCCAACGTGTCGACAGACCCGAACGTGGTCTTGATCGCCTCAAGATCGTAGGTGGGCCTGCGTTTCTCCATGACTCAATATGCCACCATAAAGGTGGCAATTCAAGGTAGGTGCAGTGGAAACGATTCAGTTCAGCGGAATGTCGTTCTCCGCCTTGCTCGCTTGGTAAGCGTCGGACAGCTCGTCATAGCGCTCCGAAATGCTGCCGATGCGCGCCTCCAGCCGCTCACGTTCGGCCTCCGGCAGTGCCCGCACCAGCCGGCGGATCGAGAAGCTTTTCCAATAAGCGTTCTCGGCATTGTAACCGCCGGGGTCGAGGGTGAAGACCTCTTTCAGGATTTTCAGATCATGCGGGATGGCAAAGCTGTCGCGCGAATCCTCATGGCTGAAGAGATAGTAGAAATTGTCGAAGCCGGTCCAGGTGATCGCTGACAAACACAGCGAGCACGGTTCGTGCGTGGCGAGAAACAACGCATCCTTGGTGTCAACGCGCTCGGCCTTGGACATTTCATAAAAACGCTTCAGGCAATGCACCTCGCCATGCCACAGCGGATTTTCCATCTCATTGTTGGTCTCAGCCAGCACCAGCGAGCGGTCGTCCTTCCTGAGGATCGCGGCGCCGAACAGCTTATTGCCATGAGCGACGCCTTGAGTCGTCTTCGGCACAATGTCGTGCTCGATAACGTCGAGCAGGCGGTCGATCAGCGAAATGTCGGTCATGGGGAAGGCTTTCAGGGAAGGTGGATCTCGTAAGGATGCGAGAAATAGAATTCCTCGAGATTGGAGCCGTCGCCGCCGCGGTCGACGATCAGGAAATCCTGTTCCTCGCCGATCGGCGTCAGCACGCCGTGCCACAGGTTGCGGCGGTAGTTGATGCCCTGTCCGGGTCCGGCGAGGAAAGCGTGCGGCTCACCCGGGCCGTCCTTGGTGTCATGGCAGACGACCACCAGAAAGGGCCGCGGCGACAGCGGGATGAAGGCCTGGCTGCCGAGCGGATGGCGCTCGACCATGGTGAGCTTCAGCGGCATCTCGTAGGGCGTCCCGCGCACCATCGAGATCAGCACCCGCGCGTTCGGGCCGGCCGCTTCCGCCGTGGCCAGGTCGTGATAGCGCATCGCCTTGCCGCCGTTGATCGGGTAGCGGTTGTCGCCGCCCATGTCGATGACGTCGCCGAACGGCGCAAAGTTCTCGCGGGTCAGTGGCTGGGCGACGATGCGGCTCACCGCGCCTTGCCTCCAAGATAGCCGCCCCCAAGGTAACCGCCAAGCCTGGCGTGCCGGTTGACGTCCTTGTAGAGCAGATAGCGGAAATTGCCCGGCCCGCCGGCATAGCAGGCCTGCGGGCAGAAGGCGCGCAGCCACATGAAATCGCCGGCCTCGACCTCGACCCAGTCCTGGTTCAGCCGGTAGACAGCCTTGCCTTCGAGCACATAGAGCCCGTGCTCCATGACATGAGTCTCGGCGAAGGGTATGACCGCGCCGGGCTTCAGCGTGACGATGGTGACATGCATGTCGTGGCGCATATCGGCCGGATCGACGAAGCGGGTCGTTGCCCAGCGCCCTTCCGTGCCCGGCATCGGGCTCGGCGCGACGTCCTGGTCACTGGAGAAGAAGGCTTCCGGCACGTCCAGGCCGTCGACAGCCTCATAGGCCTTGCGGATCCAGTGGAAGCGGGCGGCGGCGGCGGTCTCGTTGCGCACCGTCCAGCCACTCGCCGGCGGCAGGAAGGCAAAGCCGCCGGAGGCAAGCACGTGTTTGTTGCCGGCCAGCGAAACGGTGATCTCGCCTTCGACGACGAACAGCACGCCCTCGGCGCCGGCGTCGAGTTCGGGCCGGTCGCTGCCGCCGCCCGGCAGGACCTCGACGATATATTGCGAAAAAGTCTCGGCGAAGCCCGAAAGCGGCCTTGCGATGATCCAGGCCCTGGTCTTGTCCCAGAACGGCAGCGGACTGGTGACGATGTCCTGCATGACGCCTTTGGGAATGACCGCATAGGCTTCGGTGAAGACGGCGCGGCCGGTCAAAAGCTCGTTCTGGCCGGGATGGCCACCCTGCGGCGCGTAATAGGTTCGCTCGGCAGTCTTGATCATATCCATGGGGTCCTGACCCTCAGAGCAATTCCAGTGTGAAGGGGTTGGATTCGGCGACTTCGCCCAAGCCTTCCGTCCGGAATTGCGTAAAAACAAACATCAGAGTGGGAGCATGTCTTTCAGGCGAAGCAACGCGATGCGTTCGACCTGTTTGCAGGCGGTTTCCAACTCGGTGCCGCGGCTGTTGCCGATCCGCGCCTCGAACTCCGCCAGGATTTCGTCCTTGGACTTGCCCTTGACCGCGATGATGAAGGGAAAGCCGAAGGTGGTGACATAGGCGGCGTTGAGTTTCGAGAACAGCTCGCGCTCCTTGTCGGTCAGCGCGTCGAGCCCGGCGGAGGCTTGCTCCTTGGCCGATTCTGGCGTCAGCCGCTTGGCGGCCGCCAGCTTGCCCGCAAGGTCCGGATGGGCGTTGAGCACGGAAAGCCGCTCGGCTTCGCTCGCCGCGCGGAAGACCCGGCAGAGCGCATTGTGCAGGCCGCCCGCGCTGTCATGCGCCGGCCCAAGCTCCAGTTCGTAGGCGCGCTCGGCAATCCAGGGCGAATGCTCGAACACGCCGCCAAAGGCGTGCACGAATTCCTCGAACTCCATCCTGGACGGCCGCAGCGCCGGCGCCTGATAGGGATGCGTCTCGCGCCAGTGTTTGGCGATGTCGATGCGCCGGGTCAGCCAGACCTTGTCATGCGACTTCACATAGTCGACGAAGCGCTTCAGCGCCGCTACCCGACCGGGGCGGCCGACCAACCGGCAGTGCAGGCCGATATTCATCATGCGCGGCCGCCCTGCCTTGCCCTCGGCATAGAGCGTGTCGAAACTGTCCTTCAGATAGGCGAAGAACTGGTCGCCGGAGTTGAACCCTTGCGGCGTCGCGAAGCGCATGTCGTTGGCGTCGAGCGTGTAGGGGATGATAAGCTGCGGCGTCTCCAGCCCGTCGCGGTCGAACCAGTAAGGTAGCTCGTCGTCATAGGTGTCGGAGACATAGTCGAAGCCGCCTTCCTCGGCGACGAGCCGCACCGTGTTCACCGAGGTGCGCCCGGTATACCAGCCGGTCGGCCGCGCGCCGGTCACCTCGTAATGCAGCCGGATCGCCTCATCGAGGTCGCGCTTCTCATCCTCGGCCGCATGGTCGCGATAGTCGATCCATTTCAGGCCGTGCGAGGCGATCTCCCAGCCGGCTTCCTGCATTGCGACGACCTGATCGGGCGAGCGTGCGAGCGCGGTGGCGACGCCGTAGCAGGTCACCGGCGCCTGCGCTTCGGTGAACAGCCGGTAGAGCCGCCAGAAGCCGGCGCGGGCGCCGTATTCATAGATCGACTCCATGTTCCAGTGGCGCTGGCCGACCCACGGCGCTGCGCCGACGATCTCGGACAGGAAGGCTTCCGAGGCCTTGTCGCCGTGCAGCACGCAGTTCTCGCCGCCTTCCTCGTAGTTGACGACGAACTGAACCGCGACGTGCGCGCCGCCAGGCCATTTCGGGTCCGGCGGATTGGCCCCGTAACCGCGCATGTCCCTATCGTAACGCATTGTCGCTCCTGCCCGATGGTTGCGATGAAGATATCGAAAGGAGTGCGCATGCATTCCCCCG
The DNA here is from genome assembly GCF_004023285.1 of Mesorhizobium sp. M2A.F.Ca.ET.067.02.1.1. Classification (NCBI taxonomy): domain Bacteria; kingdom Pseudomonadati; phylum Pseudomonadota; class Alphaproteobacteria; order Hyphomicrobiales; family Phyllobacteriaceae; genus Mesorhizobium; species Mesorhizobium sp. M2A.F.Ca.ET.067.02.1.1. Next base: position 663 of record NZ_RZSB01000073.1, on the reverse strand, counting down.
AAAATTTTTGAAAGTGCTTTTTGCCCCACTCCGCTCGACCGGGGCTTATGCATCGCCTTTAATTGGCGCACAATTGATCTGAGATTGTATCGAGACGGGAGGCCGCCAGTGGCAGAAACGTCGAAAGCCGATGGCGGGCGCCTGACCACCCATGTGCTGGACACCGCGACCGGACGGCCGGCAAAAGGCCTATCGATCGAGCTTTTCCGCATCGAGGGCCAGAGCCGCACCCATCTCAAGACCGTCGCCACCAACGATGACGGCCGCTGCGAGGCGCCGCTGCTCGCCGGCGCCGATTTCCGCACCGGCCAATATGAGCTGGTCTTCGCCGCCGGCGACTATCTGCGCGGCCAGGGCACCAACCTGCCCGAGCCCGCTTTCCTCGACATCGTGCCGATCCGCTTCGGCATGGCGGAAGAGCGGCACTATCACGTCCCGCTCTTGATTTCGCCCTATGGCTACTCGACCTATCGGGGGAGTTGAGACATGGCCGATACCAAGATCCGCAACGAGATACGTTTCATCCTGAACGGCGGCGACGTGGCCCTGAAGGACATCGCGCCCGATGCGACGCTGCTCGACTGGCTGCGGCTCAACCGCTCGCTGCGCGGCACCAAGGAAGGTTGCGCCGAGGGCGACTGCGGCGCCTGCACGGTGCTGGTC
>NZ_RZSB01000739.1:0-2992 GCF_004023285.1 Mesorhizobium sp. M2A.F.Ca.ET.067.02.1.1 | reverse complement strand
GCTCAACGGCCAATTGAAGGAGGCCGGCGCAAGCTTCAGCAGGTCGGCGCGGACGACGCCGTCCTACAAGCTCTATGAGCTCGCCGGCCAGACCCCGCCCAAGCCCGGGCTTGTCCGGGTCGGCCACGGCGGCACCGCCATCGAGATCGAGGTCTGGCGCCTTTGCGCCGATGCCTTCGGCCGTTTCGTCGCCGCCATCCCGCCGCCGCTCGGCATCGGCACCATCGAGCTCGACGACGGCACCTCGGCCAAGGGTTTCCTGGCGGAGAGCGTCGGCCTGTTGGCGGCGACGGACATCTCGGCCTATGGCGGCTGGCGCAGCTACGTCGCCAGGACGAACGAGACTCAACGCAGATTGGAGAGCGTTCCCTCCAACTGAGCGGCGGCCCGGTTCAGCGGCGACCTCGTCGGGTCAGGCCGCCATGCCAAGCGCTTCGGCGTCCGCCTCTCAGGCCAGCTCGAACCGCTCCACGGCGCGCATGATGCCGCGCAGCTCGGCAAGGCCTTTCAGCCTGCCGATCAGCGAATAGCCGGGATTGATCTTCGTCTTGCCGATATCGTCGGCGAGCAGATGGCCATGGTCCGGCCGCATCGGGATGCGCCAGTCGGACCGGCCTTCCTTGCGCCGGCGCGCCCCCTCCTTCATCAGCGCCAGGATGACTTCGGCCATGTCGGTCGAGCCTTCCAGATGCTCGGCCTCGTAGAACGAGCCATCCGCCTCGCGCGTCACGTTGCGCAGATGCGCGAAATGGATCTTCGGTCCGAACTCCTCGATCATCGCGACCAGGTCGTTGTCGGCGCGCACGCCGTAGGAGCCGGTGCAGAAGGTCAGTCCGTTCGACGGGCTGTCGACCGTTCCCACGATGAAGCGCGCGTCGTCCGCCGTGGAAACCACGCGCGGCAAACCGTAGAGCGAGAAGGGCGGATCGTCGGGATGGATGCACATGCGCGCGCCGACTTCCTCGGCGACCGGAATGATCTCCTTCAGGAACCAGGCGAGGTTGGCGCGCAGTTCGGCCGGGCCGATCGCGGCGTAATCGGCAAGCGCCTGACGCATCGTCTCGCGATTGTAGGTGCGCTCGGTGGCCGGCAGGCCGGCGATCAGATTGCGCTCTATTTTCTCGATGTCGTCGTTGCTCAGAGTCTTCAGTCGTGCTTCCGCCTCCTTAAGGCGCTCCGGACCGTAGCTCGCCTCGGCATTCGGCCGCTTCAGCACGAAGACGTCGTAGGCGGCGAAGTCGAGCGCATCGAAGCGCAACGCGTAGCCGGTGGTCGGCAACCGGTACATGAGGTCGGTGCGCGTCCAGTCCACCACCGGCATGAAGTTGTAGCAGATCGTCGAAATGCCGGCCTTCGCCAGCGCCCGGATCGTATCCCTGTACCAGCCGGCGTAGCGCTCCCGCTCGGGCGTCCCCGTCTTGATCGAATTGTGGACCGGAATGCTCTCCACCACCGACCATGTCAGCCCCGCCGCCTCGATGATGCGCTTGCGTTCGAGAATGGCGTCGAGCGGCCAGGCGTTGCCGTCATAGATGTCGTGCAGCGCCGTGACGATACCAGTCGCCCCGGCCTGCTTGATGTGGTCGAGTGTGACCGGGTCGTTCGGGCCGTACCAGCGCCAGCATTGTTCCATGACTGCCTCCCAAAGCATGCGTTTTCATCCGTGTCGTATCTGAACGGCCGCCATGCATCAAAACAAAGACGTAAAGCCGCATCGGACCGAACCCATTTCGGCGCGAGCGCTTCAGCGTGGTTGCGATCGACCATATTGTCGGATGACAATGGCCGTCAAATCAGGGGATCGCGGCGCCTTCCGACGAACCACCGACAGGCGCTTTCGTTCATCATTGCAGGAGTTTTGTCCATGAACGATTTCGACGGCAAGGTTGCCCTGGTGACGGGAACGACCGGGATCGCCGAGGCAACCGCGCGCCGTCTTGCCGAGGGCGGCGCCGCGATCATCGCGCTGGGCATCGACCAAGCCGCCAACGCGATGCTGCAGGCCGAGCTCAACCGCGCGGGCGCCGCCGCCCTCGTGCTCGCCACGGACGTTGCCGTGCCCGACCAGGTCGAGAGGGCGATCGCTTCCGGCGTCGAGAAATTCGGCGGGCTGGACGTCATCGTCAATTCGGCCGCCGTGCATCCCTACGGCACGGCCACGACGACGGATTTCGAGACCTGGAACCGGGCGATGTCGGTCAATGTCGGATCGATCTACCTCACCGCCCGTTTCGGCATACCGGAGATGATCAAGCGCGGCGGCGGCGCCATCGTAAACGTCGCCTCGGTGCAGGGCACCGCCTGCCAGGAGAATGTCGCAGCCTACGCCACCACCAAGGGCGCGATCCACACGCTGACGCGCTCGCTGGCGCTCGACTATGCCCGAAAAGGCATCCGCGTGAACTCCGTCAGCCCGGGGTCCGTGCGTACCCCGATCCTCGAACGCGCCGCCCGCGCCGAAGATCGCAATGCGGATGTCGAGGCGGCCTTCAAACGCTTCGGCGAAGCGCATCCGCTCGGCCGCATCGGCGAGCCGGAGGAAGTGGCGGACCTGATCGCGTTCCTATGCTCGTCCAAGGCAAGCTTCTGCACCGGGGCCGACTACAGGATAGATGGCGGCCTTTTGGCGGGCATCGGGGTTCGATAACGTCGCAGTCGCAATGACGCGGTTGGGCGACGGGCGCGCGCTCCCTTGCGGCAGCGCGCGTTAACCGTCTATCGTGCGTCCCAATGCCATCGGAACCTGTCCCCGCGGCAGCGACGAAGCAGCTTTCAGGACGACGAGTAACGCAGAGCCAATGGCCGACAAATCGCGAATCGGACTGACCGCTGTCGATACCGTTCCCCTGCATGAGAAAGTCTATCTGGAGCTCGTTCGGGCCCTTATGTCCGGACAGTTGCAGCCTGGCCAGAAGCTGACCTCGCGCAAGCTTGCCAAGGAACTCGGCACCAGCGACATGCCGGTGCGCAGCGCTTTCACCCGACTGCAAGC
>NZ_RZSB01000738.1:0-2992 GCF_004023285.1 Mesorhizobium sp. M2A.F.Ca.ET.067.02.1.1 | reverse complement strand
ATAGTCGGTCGATCGTGGCGGCCGGCGTATCCCGAGGCGTTGAAGCAGGTCGGCGTCATTGGGCTTTGCAGTGGAGAGGAAAGTGCCCAGGACGTAGCTGACCGGCTGGGCGTATGCAGACCGACGTTGTACAACTGGAAGAACCAGTTACTCGGTCATGAGGCTCCCTCATCCATGAAACGCCGCAACGCCTCTCCGCCGGCGCCGGACCGCGAGGAACTCGAGCGACAGCTTGAAGCCCTCCAACGCGATGTCCGCCAATTGCAGCTCGAGCATGATCTCTTGAAGAAGGCCAATGAACTCTTAAAAAAAAAGGCCTGGGCGTCGATCTGCCACTCCTGAGTAACCGGGAGAAGACGAGGCTGGTTGACGCCCTCAAGGATCTCTATCGACTGCCAGAACTGCTTTCCCAGTTGGGGCTGGTAGGCTGTCGATCTGACCTCGCGTTCCGCCGTCTCGGCCTTGAGCAGTTGCGACAGGATCGGAATGGCGGCTCCGAACGCAGGCGCTCCCTGTTCGGTGAGTTCGCCCACAGCTTGCGCCATGCCGTGCATCTTCAGGCTCCGGAGCATGATGACGATTGCGCCGCTGGCAGGGTTATGACGCATGGCGCACCTCCAGGACCTTCCTCAAAGCATCGTAGCGTTCGACGTTGGCTTTCGGCTCATTGGTGAGCGTCAAAGCTTGAGGAGCACTGATGGTCGGGGGCGTGAGCGATTTACCGTCGACGAGCCGATGGAGAAGGTTCAGCACATGTGTTTTGGTTGGAACGCCGGCTTCCAACGCGATCTCCACGGCCAGGAGCACAGCCTGCTCGTCGTGTTGGAGGACAAGTGCCAGGATGTCGACCATCTCCCGATCACCGCCCTGCTTCTTGAGCAAATGTTGCTGTAAATTCCTGAACGCATCGGGAAGTTCGGCGAACGGTGCTCCGTTGCGAAGGGCGCCTGGCTTGCGCTGAACGACAGCCAGGTAGTGCCGCCAGTCATAGATCGTTTGTCCTGGCCGATCATGCGAGCGATCGACGATGCGGCGATGCTCACAGACAATCAGACCCTCTGCAGCGACAACGACGCGATCCGGATAGACCCGAAGGCTCACGGGCCGATTGGCAAAGGAAGCCGGAACGCTGTAGCGGTTGCGCACCAGATGTACGAGACAGGTGGGGAGACCCGCTTGGTGTATTCGACAAAGTCGTCGAAGAGACGGGACGCCGGCATGAGGGCCTGGGCTTCCTCTGCCCAGATATCGGCAATGGTGCCGCGCATTTTTCCATGCGGGGTCTGCTGCCAGAACTCCTTGCATCGAAGCTCCAGCCAGTCGTTCAGGGCTTCCAGTGATGGAAAGCGTGGAATCGGTTGAAAGAACCGGTGCCGCGCATCCTGCACGTTCTTCTCGACCTGTCCCTTCTCCCAGCCAGACGCGGGATTGCAGAAATAGGTTCGAACAGGTAATGGCTGGCCATTGCCATGAAGCGGCCATTGACGTCGCGCTCCTTGCCGCGGCCGACCTTATCGATCGCTGTCCGCATATTGTCGTAGATGCCGCGCCGGGGAACGCCGCCAAACACACGGAATGCGTGACGTCGAAGCATCTCGTGCGTTTGCAGGAGATAGGCTCGCACGATGAAGGCCCTGGAGTAGCTGAGCTTGGTATGGGCCACCTGCAGCTTGGTGCGTTCATGGCCGATGATTGCCCAGTCCTCGGACCAGTCGAACTGGAACGCTTCCCCAGGCTCGAACCCCAGCGGCACGAATGTCCCGCGCCCTGTCGTCTGTAATTCCCTCTGCAGATCCGCTTTCCACTCCCGAGCGAAAGCAGCAACACGACCGTAAGACCCCTCATAGCCAAGGCTCAGCAGATCGGCATGAAGCTGCTTCACCGTGCGTTTCTGTTTGCGGTTCTTTTTGGCTTCCGTCCTCAGCCAGGCCGACAAACGGTCGGCAAAAGGGTCAAGCTTGCTCGGCCGCTCGGGAACCTTGAACTCCGGCTCCACGCCGCCCAATTTGCGGATGGTAATCCGCGACAGGCCGGTCCTACGGCTAATCTCACGCATCGATAGATGCTCTCGAAAATGCCAGCGTCGGATCACACTCAGTAATGCCATGTTGATCACTCCGTAGCCCCCGCTGAAAAACGCAGGGCAAGGTTCAAACATGGGTCAATTCTCGGTGGAAATATCCTATGTCGCCGGGTCAGTTCTCAGTGAAAATCAACACTTCGCCTACCACAACGGCGACGAGGCCATCCTCAAGGCCAAACGTGATCCTTCTTCAACAGATGGGGTATTGGGGTCTCGCCCGAGCCAGATTGAGGGCGGCTGCTCCTGTCGAGATGTGAGAACGTGGTCGATGTAGATTGCACAAACATCAGGAGGAGCGGCCATGAAGTATTTTGCCGGACTTGACGTGTCTTTGGAAGAGACCGCGATTTGCGTGGTCGACGAGGCCGGGCGGATCGTGAAGGAGGCGCGTGCGGCGAGCGAGCCGCAGGCGTTGATCGAAGCGTTGCGGAAAGTCGATCTGCCGCTGGAGCGCATCGGGCTCGAAGCGTGTTCGCTGACGGCCTGGCTTCACGACGGGATGTGCGCCGATGGCCTGCCGGCCATCTGCATTGAGACCCGGCAGGCCAATGCGGCGATGAAGACGATGCCAAACAAGACGGATCGGAATGATGCCCGCGCGCTGGCGCAGATCATTGCGCACCGGCTGGTATCGACAGGTGCATGTCAAGAGCCGGCAGTGCCGTCTCTGGCGATCCCTCCTCGTCGCCCGCCGCACGGTGCTGAACGAAATGCGCACCATCGAGAACGTGGTCAGGGCGATCCTGCGGGAGGCTGGCATCAAGCTGGGCACGCCGTCGCGAACCGCCTTCGCCAGTCGTGTGCGCGAGTTGGCCGGCACAGATCTGGTTGTCATGCCACTAGTCGAGCCACTGCTGATGATCCTGGCCACCATGCTGCGCGAGTTCGGGCGACTGACAAAGCAGGTCC
>NZ_RZSB01000737.1:0-2996 GCF_004023285.1 Mesorhizobium sp. M2A.F.Ca.ET.067.02.1.1 | reverse complement strand
GACGATGGCTATTGTCAGCGCCATCATCACCGCCGCGCCCAACCCCTGCACGGCGCGCGCGGCGATCAGCAGCGCCAGTGACGGGGCAAGCGCGGCGGCAAACGAGGCGGCGCTGAACAGCGCCAGGCCGGCGATCAGCAGCAGCCGGCGGCCGACGAGATCGCCGAGGCGCCCGACGCTGACGATCAGCGCGGTGATGGCCAGCAGATAGGCGAGCACCACCCATTGCACCGCCGGAAAGGAGGCGGCGAAGACCACGCTCAACGTCGGCAGCGCGACATTGGCGATGCTGGTGGCGAGCGAGGAGACCAGCATGGCCAGAGACAGGCTGGCCAGCGCGCCCGCCGTTGAATGGCTTACGGGCGCGGCGCGGGTCTCGGCAATATCGGCCATGATGTCTTCTCCGTCGGGTGAAACGCGCCGGGAAGATAGGCGTCCAGCCGATATGGCGGAACACGCAGCATTTGCACTTGATCAGTGCACGAAACGCCATGTCATCGAGCGACAACCATGCTATGGTTGCGCTTATGTCGCGACCCGATCTCAACCTGCTCGTCACGCTGGATGTGCTGCTTGCCGAAGGCAGCGTCGCCAAGGCGGCGCGGCGGCTGAAGCTCAGTCCTTCGGCGATGAGCCGGGCACTGGCGAGGCTGCGCGAGGCGACGGGCGATCCGCTTCTGGTGCGCGCAGGGCGAGGCCTGGTGCCGACGCCGCGCGCCGCGGAGCTCGGCGCGGAAGTCGGCCGGCTGGTCAAGGAGGCGGAAGCGATGCTGCGGCCCGCCGAGCGGCTCGACCTCGCCCGGCTCAACCGCAGCTTCACGCTGCGCAACAGCGACGGCTTCGTCGAGAATTTCGGCCCGGCGCTGCTGGCCCGCGCGTCGCGGGAAGCGCCGGGCGTGCAATTGCGCTTCGTGCCCAAGCCCGACAAGGACAGCGGACCGATGCGCGAGGGCGCGGTCGATCTGGAGACCGGCGTGATCGGCACCACGACCGGGCCGGAGGTGCGCTCGCGGGCGCTGTTCCGCGACCGCTTCGTCGGCGTCGCGCGGGCCGGCCATCCTTTGAGCGAAGGCCGCGTCACCGCCGCCCGCTTCGCGGCCGGACGCCACATATTGATCTCGCGGCGCGGGCTCGATCGCGGCCCGGTAGACGACGCGCTGGACCTCGCGGGGCTGACGCGAACGATCGCGACCGTGGTCGGCGGCTTCGCCGAGGCGCTGGCGCTGGCGCGGGGCTCGGACCTCATCGCCACGGTGCCGGAGCGCTATACGGGCACGCTGCGCGAGGGCCTGTTCACCTTTTCACTGCCGGTCAAACTTGCCCCGCTGACGATCTCGCTGTTGTGGCATCCGAGGCTCGATGCCGATCCGGCGCATCGGTGGCTGCGGGGGCTGGTGAAGGAGGTGTGCGGCGGGGCGCGTAATCCCGGCCCTTGAAAGGGATTGACGCGGCGAGGAACCAACGATGCGCCGCGGGAGGCACTTCGTTAACGTTAGCCTTTACTAACGTATACTGCGCGCAAGAAAAACCGTGCCGTTCATGGAACCCATGGCATGGTCAGCGCGTTGCCGGGCGCTTTTGCAACAGCCGGAGGCTCGCTTGGGCGAATTCAGGAAGTTCGCGTGCCCCCGGTGCCTGGGCGCCGGCAAGGTGTTCGAGTGTGAAAAGCAGGTGGCGTCGAAAAGCTCATGCTGTCCCTCGGGCACGTTGCGCGACAGTGCCCCGGACAACGGGTTTCCTGCCAGGCCTGCAACGGAACCGGCCTGCGCGGCTACGGCGCATCTCCTCTTTTGCAGGACTGAGCGGCGAGAGGTGAATCACGGCCGGTGCGGCTCAGGCCCGCGACCTTCGAATTCAAAGCGATCGGACAGAGAATAGTCGATCCGTTTGCCGGAATTGCTTTAGGCGCTGGCGCCGCCCATCAGCGCGGCGACCAGGGTCGCCAGGAAGACAAGCAGCCCCAACGCGACCCGGTCCAGCCACCCGCGCCGTCTGGCAAGGATCTCGAACAACCGATTGGCCATCGCAACTTCCCCCTTCGCTTGCGCCATACTCTACCATGCATTTCATGAGAACATCATGAAATGGCTCACAGAGCCTCCGATGCCGCTTCAAGGGAAAATCGGCCGCTGCCGGTGGCCCGATGCCGCGCTGCGAAATGCACCCAAAAAAAGTCGGGATCGAAGGGACAGTCCGTCTGGCGAAAAATCAGCTTATTCAAGCGGATACGCATATATGTGCGGCGCGGTATGCTGGACATCGGAAATGCCCGGAATTCCGCCATTTCATGGCTCTTCGCCGTGGCCCCAGCCTGACTGCCGAGCGTGCTTCGAGCGCGAAAAGGGCGGCTAAAAAGGCGCTTCTTGAGCCCTCGGCGACGGCGTTGACAGGGCACCGCGCCAATGGCACTCCGCAAGCACTGGTCACGCCATGACCGTTGCTGTTGGGGACGGACGGGGTTTCAGCAGCTTGGCGGCGGCGCCGGACGGGCGGGCACATGCAGTGTACCGCCCGCTCCTGGCCGGTCCCGGATTCCAGTTCTGCCGCTGCTTCCAACGTAACCGATCGCGCTTGCGCGCCGGGAATGACACAGGACAATTAGCCGGCATGCTGCAGCCAACGGCGGTCGAAGACATCGAGGATGGCGCGGAATTCGGCCGGCGGAATCTGGCCGACGTCACCCTCGCCGTCTGCACCGAGGAATCGTCCCAGCAGCCGGTCAACCGCCTCTGGATGCTCGATGGCGATGCCGAGCGCCGCCAGATCGGTGGCGAGCGACCCCTGCGGCAGCAGATATCCGCCCCATTCTGAGGTGCCGGGCACCGGGTCGCGCAGGCGCACCATGATGATCCTGGTGAACGAGGGCTGCGCCTCGGGGCCGATGATGGCCGTACCGCACATATAGCCGCCCAGCACGCTGCCCGGCTGCGACTGAGGGAACAGGCTGAAGAAGAACTGGGCATCGCCGCCGGCCTCCCTGACATGGATGTACAGGC
>NZ_RZSB01000736.1:0-2999 GCF_004023285.1 Mesorhizobium sp. M2A.F.Ca.ET.067.02.1.1 | reverse complement strand
GGATGGGCTCGCGCTTGAGGTGGCCGACTTCCTCGGCGATCTCGGTGAGCACGCCCATCGCCTTCTCGACCGATTTGCGCGAGCCGCCGGCCTCCGGGATGTTGAAATGGCGTTTTCCCGCCGCGACACCCTTCTGGCCGTAGAGGGTGAGCTGATTGACCTCGCAGCCCAGCCCGACCATCATCACGCCGCCGAAATTCGGATGGCGGGCATAGCCCGCAAGCGTGCGGTGCAGAACCATCATGCCGTCACCGGTGCCGCTCATGCCGCAGCCCTGGCCATGGACGATCGGAACGAAACCGTCGATGCCGGGATATTTTGGCAGAATCGTGCGGTTGGCCTCGTCGGCGATGGCGTGGCAGACGGTGGCCGAACAATTCACGCTGGCGATGATGCCGATGAAGTTGCGCGTGCCGGCGCGCCCGTCGGCACGGCGGTAGCCCATGAAGGTGCGCTTGCGGTCGGCTGCGGTGGCGTGCTCGGCCTCGCTCGGCGGAACCACCGGCAGGCGGCCGCTCTCGAACACCAGATTGTGCGAATGGACATGCTCGCCGGGCGCGATGTCCTGGGTGGCGCGGCCGATCGCCTGCGCGTATTTCACCACGGCTTCGCCCGCCGTGATCGGCCTGATCGCAACCTTGTGGCCAGGCTCGATCACCGCGATCGCGGTGGCGCCACCCGGCAGCGCCGTGCCGATCTCGATGCGGCCGTTGGCGACCGCGACATTGTCGGCGGGGGAAAGAAGAATGGTGTTTGCGGGGTTCACGAGCGGCTGTCCTGGGTCATCCTGGGAATGCGGGCGGATTGACATGCGCCCGTTTGGGGGTAATGTCTTTTATCGTGAAAAAACATTTTTGCGTCAATTGTTTTTTCATCAGCGGCGGCTGGCGCCCCTTGTTCGATGCGCGACCGCCCGTTTGGCAAGCCGGCGAAAAACGATTCCGCTTTTCGGGGCCGTGCGCTAGGAGACACCGATCATATCGCGCTTTCGGCTTTCCGCTGCGAGCGTTGGGGGATACAGGCATGTCGAAGAGCAACAACGTCTACAAGGACGCGTTCAACCGCTGCCTGCGGCTGCTCGACGAGACCCAAAGCCTGCCGTCCGAGCCGGAACTCGGCACGCTGCTCGGTGTGAGCCGGACCACTGTGCGCAGCATCCTTTCGCGCATGGAAGAGACCGGGCTGATTGCCTGGAACAAGCGTAACAAGACAGTGCTCAGGGGACCGCTGCCGGAGGATTTCTTCCCCGAGGAAGAGACAGATTCGCTGGCCGAGATCATCGAGCGCTCCTTCATGCGCAGGCTGCTTGCCGGCGGCGCCGAGGCCGGCATGCAGATCAACGAGCTGGAACTGGCGCGCGAGATCGGGGTGGGCACCACCAGCGTGCGCGAATTCCTGATCCGCTTCTCACGCTTCGGGCTCATCGAGAAGCGGCGCAACAGCCACTGGGTGCTGAAGGGTTTCACGCGCGCCTTCGCGCTGGAGCTGACCGAGATCCGCGAGATGTTCGAGCTGCGCTCGGCGGCGGCCTTCGCCGCCCTGCCGGTGGACAGCGCGGTGTGGGCCGATCTCGACCGGCTGGAGGTCGAACATCGCCAGCTTGCCAGCGACATAGCCACGCGCTTCAACGAATTCTCGGAGCTCGACGAGCGTCTCCACCGGCTGATCCACCGCGCCTCGCACAACCGCTTCATCGTCGACTTCTATGACGTGATCGCGATGATCTTCCACTACCATTATCAGTGGAACAAGGCCGAGGAGCGCCAGCGCAACGAAGTCGCGATCCAGGAGCATCTCGCCTATATCGCGGCGCTGAAGTCGCGCGATCCCGCCAAGGTAGACGTCGCCTGCCGCAAGCACCTGAAGTCGGCGCGCCAGACGCTGCTGAGCTCGATTCCCGAGGGACGGCAGGCGCAGCCCGCCGACGGTACGTTGTCAGGCACATTTTCCCGGGCATGAACGGGTATCGCGCCGCGTTGCCGCAGCGCGGTTTTGCCGATTTTCCCGCCTTATCGTCCGTGTTACGGTCGATCGAATTTCCGGGAGAGGCTTTGCGTTGCATATCCGGCTGAGACGATGGAGCATGCCGGCCGCGTTCGTCGCGGCGCTGCTCCTGTTGCTTCAGTCCTCCCTCGGCGCCTTCGCCTTCGGCGCGCCGTCGCAGCTCGATGCCTTCGGCAATGTCATCTGCACGCATGAAGGGGCCGTAAAACTCCCCGGAGGGGATCCGCACCAGCAGCATATGCCGGCCTGTTGCTCGCTCGGCTGCAGCATGGTTTCGCCAGCGCATCTGCCGCCGCCGGAAGCAGGCGCGCCGGCCGGAACCCGGCTTTTAGAGGCGGTCACCTTCCAGCTTCCGGCCTTCCGGCACCAGGATTTCGCCCGCGACCGTTCTCCGGCCAATCCGCGCGCGCCGCCGGCAATGGTCTGATCCGCGGAACCATCCGCGGACCCATTCATCCAAAGACCAGACTGTTCGCGGCCGCAAAGGCGGCGCGATCCTCATATTCATGGAGCACCCATGTCCAATCTTCTACCCCGGGCGCAAGCCTTCGTCCTTCGCGGCACGCGGCAGCTCGACTTCCAGCGGCGTCTCGCCTTCGCCGCGCTTTTCGTTGTTCTTCTCCTGGCGTGCATTCCCGGTGCCCTCGCGCATGAGTTCAAGGTCGGCGACCTCGAGATCGAGCATCCCTGGTCGCGGGCGACGCCGCCCGGCGCCAAGGTGGCCGGCGGCTATTTCACCGTGGTCAACAAGGGCAGCGCGCCCGACCGGCTGCTGTCGATTTCCTCCGACATCTCCGACAAGGCCGAGCTGCATGAGATGGGCGTCAAGGACGGCGTTATGACCATGCGGCCGGTCGAGGGCGGGCTGGAGATCCCGGCCGGCGGCAAGGTCGCGCTGAAGCCCGGCGCCCACCATCTGATGTTCACCGGCTTGAAGCGGCAGACGAAGCAGGACGAGAAGTTCCCGGCGACGCGGACCTTCGAGAAGAGCGGCA
>NZ_RZSB01000735.1:0-3003 GCF_004023285.1 Mesorhizobium sp. M2A.F.Ca.ET.067.02.1.1 | reverse complement strand
GAGCTCAACGTCGCCATGGACATCAGCGTCGAGGAGGCGGCCACCGCCGACAAGGTGACGGCGATGTTCCCCGACGGCCGCAAGGTCGCGGTCAAGCTGCCGGCCTATGTCGAGGACGGCCAGACGATCCGCCTGAAGGGCCAGGGCGAGCAGGGGCCTGGACAGCCGGGCGACGCGCTGGTCAAGATCCACATCCGCCGCCACCCGCGCTACCGCATCGAGGGCCGCGACCTGCATGTGGATCTGCCTGTCGATCTGGCCGACGCGGTGCTCGGCGCCAAGGTGGCGGTCGAGACGCCGACCGGCAAGCTCGCGGTCAACGTCCCGGCATGGTCGAGCTCGGACAAGGTGCTGCGGCTGAAAGGCCGGGGCCTGCCGGAAAAGGCCGGCGGTCACGGCGATCTCTATGCCCATGTCCGGCTGATGCTGCCGGAGGGCGGCGATGCCGAGCTTGAGACCCTGATGCGCCGCCAAAAAAGCTGATCGAGGAAATCTTGTTCCCGTTACAGTGTCTTTTGAGCGCTTGAAGGGGCTCTGTGCCTGTGCGATAGGGCTCTCCACAAAGCAGATATTCTTGCGGAGAGCTTGCACATGGCAGGTGGACAGGGCCTGATGGCCGGTAAGCGGGGCCTGATCCTGGGCGTCGCCAATAATCGGTCGATCGCTTTCGGCATCGCCAAGGCTTGCGTCGATCACGGCGCCGAAATCGCGCTGACCTATCAGGGCGAAGCCTTCAAGAAGCGCGTCGAGCCGCTGGCGGCCGAGCTCAACGCGCATGTCGCCGGCCATTGCGACGTCACCGACCCGGAAAGCCTTGATGCCGTTTTCGCCGACATCGCCGAGCATTGGGGCAAGCTCGACTTCCTTGTCCATGCCATCGCCTTCTCCGACAAGGACGAGCTCACCGGCCGCTATGTCGAGACGACGCGCGACAATTTCCTGCGCACCATGGACATCTCGGTGTTTTCCTTCACCACCATCGCCAAGCGCGCCGAGCCGCTGATGACCGATGGCGGCTCGCTTTTGACGCTGACCTATTACGGCGCCGAGAAGGTGATGCCGCATTACAACGTCATGGGCGTCGCCAAGGCGGCGCTGGAAGCGAGCGTGCGCTATCTCGCCGTCGATCTCGGCGCCAAGAAGATCCGCGTCAACGCGATCTCGGCCGGGCCGATCAAGACACTCGCCGCCTCCGGCATCGGCGATTTCCGCTATATCCTGAAGTGGAACGAGTACAATTCGCCGCTGAAGCAGACGGTGACACAGGAAGAGGTCGGCGATTCCGGCGTCTACTTCCTATCCGACCTGTCGCGCGGCGTGACCGGCGAGGTCCATCACGTCGATTCCGGCTACCATGTCGTCGGCATGAAGGCGGTCGACGCGCCGGATATCTCGACCGTCAAGGACTAATCCGCTCCGCCTATCCAGCGTCCAAGCAATTCCAGGAAAAGTGCGAAGCGGTTTTCCGTCCGGAATTGCTTGCAAAAGCAAATAGCGTCCGACCTCGGAAGACCTGATGTACCCGCTCGTCTACATCGCGCGCCACGGCCAGACCGAGTGGAATACCCAGCGTCGCCTGCAGGGTCAGGCCGACACCGACATCAATGAGCTTGGACGCCAGCAGGCGACTGCCAACGGACGGCGCCTGGCCGCGATGATCGGCAAAGGAGAGGATTTCGACTTTGTCGCAAGTCCGATGCGGCGCACATGCGAAACCATGGAACTGATGCGCGCGGCAATGGGGCTCGACCCGCTCGCTTATCGGACGGAGCCGCGTCTGGTGGAATTGAGTTTCGGCGAATGGCAGGGTTTTACGTTTCGGGAGCTCGAGGCCCGGCATCCTGGATCCACGCGTGGCCGCCGCGCCGCCAAATGGGATTTCCAGCCGCCCGGCGAGGGTGCGGAAAGCTACGAGATGCTGCTCGAACGGGTGAAGCCTTGGTTCGACGCGCTTGACCGGCAGACGGTGTGCGTCACCCATGGCGGCGTGATCCGCTGCCTTTTCCGCTTCGTCGAAGGCATATCCAAGAACGAGGCGGCCGCCCTGGAGATCCCGCAGGACCGCCTGCTCCGGCTGGAGGGCCGGAGTTTGGAGTGGTTATAGGTCCGGGTGCGGCCGTGAAAGTCGTCATCCTTGGGCGCAGCGACGCGAAGCGGAGCGAGGACCCATGGATCCATGCCGTGACATTCGCCGAATAGTAAAAACGGTGCAGAAAGGGTCGTTCTGCACCGCTGCAAAGCTCTGACATAACGGCATGGATTCCAGGGTCTGCGCGTCGCTGCGCTCCTTGCTTCGCCCTGGAATGACGAAGCTTAGGCGTTCAAGCCCCTGGCCGGAAAAGTTAGTTCTGGTCGCTGTCGGGCAACTGCATATCGGTGACGACATTCTCGCCATTGCTCACGTCATAGGCGATGACGATGTCCATGCCCGGCTTCAGCGAGTCGATGTCGGTCTCAGCGTTGAGCTTGTAGGCCTTGCCGTCGTCAAGCGTCAACGTCAGCGTGTCCTTGTCGACCTTCTTGATCAGGCCTTCGGTCTGGCCGGCGAACGCGGCGGCGGTGGAAATCATGAGCATGGCGCAGGCGGCGCCAATCAGGGTACGCATCGTCGTCCTCTTTGGTCATTGCGCCGGCTGGTCAGCGGCGGGTCCTCAACGGCGGATGGGAAGAGAGCAGAAACCAACCGAATGTGTCAAAACTAAATCCGCCAGATCACAGTTTGATGCACCCGTTTGACCACCGTGGAAAACGCCAATAGAAGGCAGCCGTAACCGGTTTTCCTCACCGGCAGGGCGTTTTTCATGTCTCACAACACATTCGGCCATCTCTTCCGCGTCACCACCTGGGGTGAAAGCCATGGCGCCGCGCTCGGCTGCGTTGTCGACGGCTGCCCGCCCGGCATCCGCTTCAAGCGCGAGGACATCCAGGCCGAGCTCGACCGCCGCCGCCCCGGACAGTCGCGCTTCGTCACCCAGCGCCGCGAGCCGGACGAGGTCAAGATCC
>NZ_RZSB01000734.1:0-3006 GCF_004023285.1 Mesorhizobium sp. M2A.F.Ca.ET.067.02.1.1 | reverse complement strand
CCTACGATCCGCGCGATCTTTCGAGGGTTTTCGTGCGCGCTCCGGACGGCAGCCGCTCGCCGATCCGCTTTGCAGATCTGCGGCGCCCGCCGATCACACTCGGCGAGCACCGCCGCGCCCGCTGCTCTGCGAGAGCGCGGTCTGGCGCTGGTCGACGAGCAGTTGATCTTCGAGACCATCGAGGCCCAGCGCGCACTGGTCGATGAGGCTACCAGGCGCACAAAAGCGGCGCGTCAGCTGGCGGAAAGGCGCGACCGGGCACTCGCCTCTGCCGTGTCCAACTCGCCGGTTGCGGCCGAGCCTGCACAAATCGAGGAATGAGCGGCCGATCGATTGGAGCAAGGTGCCGGTCTTTCCTGTCGAGGAATGGTCGTGAGAGGGGAGGGGACATACGAGCACCTCGACGACCGCTACCGCCGCTATGCCGCTTTGCCCGACGAAGAGCGCATTGCCTGGATCAAAGCAGACCGCTGGATCGGTTTCGATCAGGCGCAAGCAGCACTTGTCCGTCTGAATGCCTTGCTGGCCTATCCACCGCGCGACCGTATGCCCTGCCTGCTGATCTATGGCGACACCGGCATGGGCAAAACCAAGATCGTCCGCAAGTTTGAGCGCGCGCACCCGGCCACATTCTGCCAGTCGACCGGCGTTACCAATAGGCCGGTCGTGGTGGCGCAGGTACCCTCGGAGCCGGTCGAGCGCGACCTTTATCGAGAATTGCTGGCCAGTCTGCAGGCTCCCGCGCTCGTTGGCGGGACGCTCGCCCGGGAGAAAGACGGCTGTCGCTCGCTGTTGCGCACCGTCGGCGCCAGGATGATCATGCTCGACGAGGTAAACGGCATGCTGGCGGGGACCTATCGACAGCAGCGGATTTTTCTGAATGCGCTGCGGTTTCTCGCGAACGACCTGAGAGTGCCGCTGGTCTGCGCCGGCACCGATCTGGCGCGCCAGGCCTTGCTCACCGACGCTCAACTCGCCGAGCGCTTCGAGGCGTTTCATCTAAAACCCTGGACGAACGACCACGGCTTTGCGCGGCTCTTGAATAGCGTGGCTGGCATCCTGCCGCTGCGTGTTCCGTCCGATCTCGAAAGCGAGGCGGTTCGTGGACGGATCCACATGCTCACCAGCGGCGTCACGGCCCGGATTTTCCGACTGATCGAAACGGCGGCCGAAGAGGCGATCCGGTCGGGACGGGAACGGCTCGATCGGATGAGTTTTGGAGACGATCTCGTGCTGCCGCTTGTGTCGATGACGCAATCGGCACGCCGGCGGATGCCGAAAGCGGCGGCCGGGTGATGGTGCCGGGTCGTCTGCCCGTCGCGCCGCGGCCCTATCGCGACGAATTGCTGTCATCCTGGCTGGCGCGGCTGGCGTGCCGCTATGGCCTTACGGGGCAGGAACTGGCCGATCATTTCGCCCACGACGGCAGTTGCTATTCGTCGCCCTTGTCGATCGACGACAGGACGCCAGCACAGGATCAGACGAGGGTGTGGGCGCAGGCCTGTGGTGTCGACCCCGAGCGACTGCAGCGCCTGGCCTTGAGCAGGCGGTTTCCGCGACGTCCGCGATCATGGCTCGTGAGCCGGGGACCGGAATGGGCGCCGTCGGCAATGGCCCGATCAATCCCGGTCTGTTTCGCTTGCTTCGCTGCCGATCAATCCGCAGGCCGCGACGCCTATTTGCGCGCCGGCTGGATGCTTGCCGAGCGCTGCATCTGCCCCCGTCCACGCCCAGCTGCTTCACGATCGTTGTGTCTCGTGCCACCGACGTCTTTCCGCAGTTTTCCGACTGCTTGACGGATGCGCACGACATCACGGCAAGCGTCAACGGTGAAAATCCCGAGGGCGACAGGCTCGAGAAGGCACTCTCAGTGCTCTGGGCGCCGCTGGACCATCCAGCCGCGGCGCGACCCGTGCTGGCGCTCTGGTTCAATGAAGCTGGCTGGCGCTGTCCCTACGACGTCCGGCATGCCGTCGGCGCCGCAACTCCGCTCGGCCAGTTGCCGGTGCGCTGGCGTTTTATCACGCTGCTGGCTTTCGACGATGTTTTCGGCACCGGGCTGCGCGGTGACGAGGGATTGCCGCCTCTCGCCGCGCATCTGGTGCGGCGGGCCGCGTCACGGCAGATTCGCTTCTCAAGCCGACGGCCGAGCGGCCAGGCGCTGAAGCGGTCATCGGCCGAATATGAGGGGCTGGCACGTCAAATTCTGGCTGATCCGGGCTGGATCGCCGCGGCAAAGCTATCTCCGCGGAAACGGGAGCGTGTTCGCGCTCACCTGATCGATGCTGCGCTTGCCCGGAACGCGCCCGCAGCGTCGCCCAAACTGCCGAGCGACGAGCAGGCGATTCAGAAATGCTGAGACGGCATGCTTCGGTCCGTAGTCTCACGAATTCGGATTCATCCGGCCGCACTAGGATGCACGAGATTTCGTCCGGAAGCCCGATTGACGTCGATTTCGGCATTCTGCTCGACGAGAGAGGTTGTCCGGGGATTAAGCGCAAACCCGGTCCGCTCAATGGACGCGAATTCTCGTCGATCTGACGCCTAAAGGAGGCCGTCCGCCGGTGAAAAACGAGCGACAGGGGCCGTTTCAAGGCACTCATTTAAAACGAATGATAAGGCAACATTATCATTCCTTTTGTTGCTTCGACAGGCTGTGCGTTTTGGCGCGAAATAGATGGTGGAAAGCGCACGGCCGCTTTACCCTCGAAAGCATGATTCGCCTCGATCCCGCGACCGCCAGTCCCGCCCCGCCGCCGATCGTTCCGGTCTGGGCGTTCGCTGCCGGCGGCGCGCCCAGCGACGCCGACGCCGCCTTCCAGGCGGGCGCCGCGCTGGCTTCGCTCGACACGCTGGCCCGGGCGCAGCCCGCCTGGGCGGGCGCCTGGCGCCAGCGGCTGGCGCTCAAATGCGCCGCCGCCTCGATGCGGCTCGCCGGCCGCGCCGAGGACGAGGCCGCCTTGCGCGACGCCTGGCAGCTTTGCCCGGCCGGCGCCGATCCCGGTC
>NZ_RZSB01000733.1:0-3010 GCF_004023285.1 Mesorhizobium sp. M2A.F.Ca.ET.067.02.1.1 | reverse complement strand
CGCCGAGGCCCGCCTTGCGGCGGATCATCGGCTCCCAGAATTTCAGCCAGCTGTCGCGGCCCGGCCCCATGAAGGTACGATAGTAGAAGCCGACCGGCAGGAAGCGGCCGAACCTGTCCATTATGGCGTCGCGATCGCGCTCGAGCGAGCCGTTGATATTCTGGGCGCTAACCCGCAACCCTTCGCTGATCGGCGTCCGCTCAGCGGCGGCGTTCGGCTCGAACGGCAGCTGCACCAGCGCGTTGGCGTCGGCCCCGGTCATCGACAGGATGCCGCGCGGGCGGTGGTATTTGAACGAGCGCGACAGCACCCATTGGCCGGACGCGGCGAGCGCGCTGGCGATGCTGTCGCCTTCATAGCCTTCAAAAGGCTTGCCCTCGAAGCTGAAGCGGATGCGGCGGCTTCGGTCGATCCGGCTTCCGAAGGGGGCGGGCAGCCGGTTCATGCGTGGTCCCGCAGGTCGGAGGCGTCGAAGGTGCGGATGATCTCGTTGCTGGCCAGGTCGCGCTCGGCCAGGAAGAAATAGTTGCTCGGCACGTGCCGCCACCATTCGACCACGATGCCCTTGCGGTTTTCGGCCCGGAACAGGTGCCGCGACCAGTCCCTGTCGGCGGTTGCGTTCGGATCGGGTCGCGCGCGCATCGGTCCGAAGGACTGGAACTCGTCGATGTTGCGCGGGCTGTTCATGGGGCAGGTGAGCAGTTTCATGGATCAATGGCTCGCGGCGGTCGCGCCCATTTCATTGAGCAGCCGGAAGGTTTCGAACCGCTCCAATGCAAATGGCTTCAGGATGTCGGGCATGCGGCCCTCAGCGATCGTCTGCGCCATGCGCTTGCCGGCGACGGGAGTCGCCTTGAAGCCCCAGGTGCCCCAGCCGCAGTCAAGCCAGAGATTGGTGAGCGGACTCGCCCCCATGATCGGGCTGTAGTCCGGCGTCATGTCGGTGATGCCGGCCCATTGCCTCAGCAGCCGCACGCCCTGCAGGAAAGGAAAGAGGTGGACGGCGCCTTCGGCGAGGTGCTCCTTCATGTCGAGCGTCGAGCGCGTCGAATAGAGCTGGTAGGGGTCGGAGCCGCCGCCGATGACGACCTCGCCGCGCGAGGATTGCACCAGATAGGTGTGCAGCGAGACCGAGGAGACAAGCGTGTCCAGCCAGGGTTTCAACGGCTGGGTCACCATGGCCTGTAGCGGGTAGCAGCGGATCGGAAGCTCGACGCCGGCCATCAGCGCCACGTCGTAGTTCATGCCGCCGGTGGCGATCAGCACCTGGCCGCAGGCGACGCGGCCTCGGTTCGTCTTGACGGCCTGGACGCGGTCGCCGATGACCTCGAAGCCTTGCACTTCGGTGCGCTGATGGATCTCGACTCCGCGCCGCGATGCCTGGGCGGCATAGCCCCAGGCGACTGCGTCGTGGCGCGCCGTTCCGCCGTCGGCGTGCCAGAGCCCGCCGAGGATTTCGAGCGGGCCGCCATAGTCCATGTTCAGCAGCGGACAGAGCTCCTCGACGCCCTTCTGGTCGACGACCTCGGTGCGCGTGCCCATGTGCTTGCCCATCTCGGCGCGCATATGGAAGCTGCGCATCGTCGCCTCTGTATGCGCAAGCGTCAGCTGGCCGCGCTGCGAGAACATGACGTTGAAGTCGAGCTCTTGCGACAGCCGCTCGAACAGCTCGACGCCCTCCTTGTAGAAGGCGATGCCTTCCGGGGTGATGTAGTTGGAGCGGATGGTGGTGGTGTTGCGCGCCGTGTTGCCGCCGGCGAGGTAGCCCTTCTCCAGGACCGCCACGCTCTTTATGCCGTGATATTTGGCAAGATGATGCGCGCAGGACAGTCCATGTCCGCCGCCGCCGATGATGACGACGTCGTAGGCCGGCTTCAGCTCCGGCGTTGCCGGGATGTCGCCGCTGACCGGATAGTCCCTGCTGAGACCATATTTCAGAAGTCTAAGAGGCATTGCGGGCTCAGCTCGAGGCCTCGGGAGGATCGTAGAGCAGCGCCGAGAGATCGGAGAAGCGGCTGTCGCGGTCGTCGAGCGAAAGCACCGCGTCGCGGATCGCCGCGGCGCGGCCGGATCCGAGCACGGGCGCGGCGAACTCCATATATTTGGCCTCGACGTCCTGCTTCGACATCGGCGCTTCGGGGCCGCCGCGCGCGTGCACGTCGCCAGACATCAGCACGCGTCCATCATTGGTCGTGATGATGACGTCGGCCCAGCGGCCGGCCGGGAAGCGGGCGCTGTGGCGCTCTGTCTCGGTCACGCTGATGCGGGTGAGCATGTCGGCGACAGCCGGATCGGCGAGCCCGGCGCCGGAAATATGCTCGAGCCCGATGCGCCGGTGGATGATGAAGGTCGCGACGGCGAAGCGCAGGCTGTACTGCGCCTTCGAGGTCGTGTCCGGCATGCCGTCGAACAGGGTGGCGGCATAATGGAAGCTGTTGATCTGGACATGGGCGATGTCGGAGGCGCCGAGATTGTGCGCCAGGCAGAGCCCACGCACCGCGTCGATCGCCGCATGCGCCCAGCGGCAGATCGGATAAGGCTTCACATACTGATGC
Source organism: Mesorhizobium sp. M2A.F.Ca.ET.067.02.1.1 (assembly GCF_004023285.1). Classification (NCBI taxonomy): domain Bacteria; kingdom Pseudomonadati; phylum Pseudomonadota; class Alphaproteobacteria; order Hyphomicrobiales; family Phyllobacteriaceae; genus Mesorhizobium; species Mesorhizobium sp. M2A.F.Ca.ET.067.02.1.1. The sequence continues at coordinate 455 of NZ_RZSB01000733.1, read as the reverse complement.
AATGACTGCCAGAACACGCCGAGGTCCTGCCAATGCCTCGCAACCTCCGGCGCCTCGACGGTGATCGCCGGCGCTCCGGTGAAGCCGCGTTCGGCCAGCACCGCCGCCGAAAGGCCGATGAGGGCGCCGGGGCCGGAGCCGTCATGCAGCATGGTCGGCGTGGCGATCTCGCGCATCATCTGGCTGCGCGGGCCATGATACTCGGCAATGCCGAGCGCCTCGCGCAATTGCGCTTCGTCCAGCCGCCGCAGACGCGCCGCGACCGCCGCCACGCCCAAGGCGTTCCAGGCGCCGGAGGTGTGATAGTCGCTCACCGTCGCATGCAGGGCGATGCCGGCCCGGCCGGCGACTTCATAGCCGATGACCAGCGACGCCAGCGCCTCCGGCCCGGTGAGGTCGGGCCTTGCTTCCGCGAGCGCGGCAAGCGCCGGCACGACCGCGACGCCGATATGGCC
>NZ_RZSB01000732.1:0-3019 GCF_004023285.1 Mesorhizobium sp. M2A.F.Ca.ET.067.02.1.1 | reverse complement strand
GGTTCATGCCCCCGCTGCCGGACCCGCTGACTCCGTTGACGGGCCTTCTCAACCCGGCAAATCGGCGCTCGAGCCGCGCCAATCCCGGCTCGGCGAGATCGATGTCGACAAGGCGGCGGAGAAGCTGATCGCTTCGGGCGCGGCGCGCGCGATCTTCGTGTCGCCCGAAGGCGATGAGGCGGCCGCGTCCGCCGTGCTGGTGGCGCGCGAAGTATCGGATGCCGGCCTGCGTGTGCTGCTGCTCGATCTCACCGCGTCGGGCGCGGCATCGCGGCCGATGCTGGACTCGAGCCTCTTCCCCGGCATCACCAATCTTCTAGCCTCCGAGGCGCAGTTCAGCGACGTCATCCATCCCGATCTCTATTCGGATGCGCATGTCATTCCGGGCGGCACCGCCGGCCCGGTCCGCGCCATGCGCGCCGCCGACCGGCTGCCCATCATCATGCAGTCGCTGACCACGGCCTACGATCTCGTCGTTGTCGAATGCGGCCCGGCCGATGCGCAAGGCATCAGCCGCCTGGTCGGCGATGGCACCGAAGTCTTCCTGTCGATGCTGGAAGCCGACGACCAGGTGACCCAGGCTGCGGTGAAGCTGATCGAGAACGGCTATCCCGACGTCACGCTGGTCACGCCGGTCGGTCATGAGCCGGGAGATCCATTGCCCGGGCGCCGGTCGGCTGCATAAGGCCGGAGGCCGACAAGGCTGTCCCGCGTTGCCGCTTCATTTCTCGGCGGCTCCCGCACTTTACATTGGCGGCAAGGCTCCTAGTTTCGATGTTTCGCGCTGCGCATTCTGATGCGTGGATGATCGAGAGCGGGACCGAGATTCCTAGGCGTGCCCCCAAAACTCCCAAAGGATGGCTGCTATGACACAGGCCAAGAACGGCGACACCGTACGCATCAACTACACTGGGCGTCTGGTGGACGGCACCCAATTCGATTCTTCCGGCAATGAACCGCTGCAGTTTACACTCGGTGAAGGACAGGTAATTCCTGGTCTCGAAACCCATGTCGAGGGCATGGAGGTCGGCACGAAAAGCACCGTCACAGTTCCCGCTGACGCCGCTTATGGTCCCCATCGCCCCGAGGCGGTCGTAACCATCGACCGCGCCGCCGTCCCGGCAAACATCAACATCGATGTTGGCACCCGATTGCAGGCTCGCACCCGCGAGGGACGCCCCATGCGAGTGACGGTCATCGGCGTCGACGATGCCAGCGTCAAGCTCGACGGCAATCATCCGTTGGCCGGAAAGGACCTGGTATTCGACGTTGAACTGGTCGAGATCGTTCAGGCGGCGTAGCTAGCGACTCTCACCTGGCCTAGCTGTCGTCCTCGGCTGCGGCAGGCGCTGCCTGTCCGGCAGCCTTGCGGCGCAGCATCTTGGTCAGCCTCCAGATCGTCGGATTGTTCTTGATGAAGGCCTTCGCCCGCGCGCCTTGCCGCAGCCCCGTCGCCAGCGCGCGGCCCTTCAGCGTCAGCGGCGCGAGCACCTCGAAATGCTGAACCTCGATATCGCACCAGAGCCGCTTGTAAGGCTCGTCGCCGACGGAGAAGTCGTAGACATCGAAACCCTGCTCGCAGGCTTCCTGGACGTTGTCGAAGAACAGGAAGTCGCCGGGGCTGGTGAAGGCGAGATCATCCTCGGCAATGGCGCCGAACTCGCAGATCAGCCGCTTGCCGGACCGGCTGGAGCCGGTCACCGCGCGCAGCTTTCCCGTCACCTCCAGGCCGTGCAGCAGGAAAGGGGGCTTTTCCTCAGCCAGCGCATCGGTAAACAGCGCCCGGAAGAAGTCGCGCACTTGCTTGTCGCCGAAGACATTGGCGATGCCCATCTTGGCGAAACGCGCTTCCTTCATCTCGAGGAAGGCGTCGAGCAGCCTGTCCACCTCCTCGCGGCTGCCGGCCTCGATGCGGCGGAAGGTTCCGACTGCCTCAAACTTACGCGTCTGCGAGCGGTGCTTCTTGCGCTTGCGCTTGCCGCTCGCGCGCGACAGCAGCGCGTCGAACCCGCCGTCGAGATCGACAGCGAGCGCAAGGTTCGGACTGGGGAAGCCGGGCAGCGTTGCGAGCGGGTTGGCGACGCCATCGAGGTTGGGCAGCAGCCTTTCCAGCGAGATCAGGTCGATGTCCGGGCGCACCCTCGCGATCGCCTTGAACATCGAGCGGATCGCCGGGCCGTCGATGGTGGATAGGAAACGTGGATCGGCGGCGGCGAAATTGCCGTTGGCGTGACGCCCGCCCGCGAAACGGGCAATTTTGAACGGGCCGCGTCGCACGACTTCCAGCGCTAGCGAAAGCGCCGGGCGGCCGTCGCAGACAAGCGTCGCGACAACCATGTCGGTGCCTGTCGCGGCTGCCCAGTTGTTCACCCAGGATGCGCTTTGCGCCGGCGCAAACACCGCCGAGGCGCAGAATTCGATGTAATCGGCAAGGCCGGCGCCGTCGCTTGCGGCAACGGTCCATCGACCCTGATCGGCTCGCATGGAGCGTGCGGAAATCTCGTTGGCCGCGACCCGGTTGCCGTCAAATGACGCGGCGGCGTCAACCATCCCTCAATCCTTAAGAAGTATTCGTTCCGACTTGGGGGTTCGCATAGGCGAATGTCGTGCTTGGATGAGCCTAGGCGCAAAAGGTGAAGGAATGATCGACGGGGGCGAGGCAATCCGGAAACTGGCGTTGAACCTTGCCCGCTACTCCGGTCTGGCGCCCCTGGCGCGGCCGTTTGTCGGCGGCATCGGCGCCATCCTGATGCTGCACCGCGTCACCGCGACGCCGGAGAAGCCGAACAGCGTCAACCGCCATCTGAACATCGCTCCCGCCTTCCTCGACAGGCTCATCGCCGACATGAAGGGAAGGGGTTATGCCTTTGTTTCGCTCGATGAAGCGATCGAGCGCATCAAGATGGGTGGGAAAGGCGGTCAGTTCGCCACCATCACCGCCGACGACGCCTATCGCGACAACATGACCGAGGCGCTTCCGGTGTTGGAAAAGCACGGCGCGCCAATCACCATCTACGTC
>NZ_RZSB01000731.1:0-3024 GCF_004023285.1 Mesorhizobium sp. M2A.F.Ca.ET.067.02.1.1 | reverse complement strand
CGAATAGATGTGGAAGACCTTGTCGGTCAGCATGGCGAGGTCGCGGATGCACTCCAGGTGCCGCACCGACGGGTGGATGTCGATCGGCTCGACCGGATAGCCGCCGGTGCAGTTCAGGATGTTGTGCATCTGCGCCAGGCGCAGGAAGTTGCGGTAGTCGGCCTGGTTGCCGGGCCGGCGGCCGCGGTCGAGGTCGGAGCAGTTCGGCGCCGAGGCCATCATCGACAGGATGACGTTGTTGCCGCCGAAGCGCAGATTGTGCGCCGGGTTGCGGGCGTGCAGCGTGAATTCCGACGGGCAATGCGAGACGAGCTCGAGGATCATGTCGCTGTCGAAGCGCACGCGCTCCGAGCCTTCGCGCACATCCGCGCCATGCGCCTTCATGATGCGGCGGGCTTCGTCGTGCAGAACGTCGACGCCGATCTCCTTCAGCACGCGCAGCGAGGCGAGGTGGATCGATTCCAACTCGTCGTCGGAGACGAACTTGGTCGGCGTCAGCGGGTTCTTCAACTGCCGGAAGGCGGGCTGCTCGAAAGCGGCCGACCCGCCGGCGCGCTTGCCCGCGCGGCCGCCACGGCGGGCGCGATCGGTTGCCAGGGCTGGTTCGGCGGGATGGAGGGCAGCGGTCATGAAATGCCTCGTCAGGGTACGTATTTGGCCGGCATAATGGACCGGCGGCCATGCAGCCGGTGAGGAGGCGGCGACCACTAGGGCGAGGGAAGCGACATGACGGGACGGCAACCGGTCGCCTGCCGTTTCGCTGCGTGAAGCCTGTTACATTCCCGTCTTTTACTTGTGCTATACTTGCAGGCCGAGCATCTTGAGGGGGATAGCGATGCCTGACGTCATCAAAGTGCGCGCGGCAACCAACAACGAGGTCGCGTTCCTGGCATGGGATATCGATGGGATGATCCCGGGTTGCCTCGGCTTCGAGATCGTCCGCCTCTATCCCGATAGCGGTGAGGAGCGTTGCCTGGCGGCGTGGGTGCCGTTCAAGGGACAGCGCAATCCAAGATGGATACCGCAGGACACCGGGGTGTGGCCGGTGCAGAAGACGTTCTGGCGCGACCTGACGGTGCGCCGGCGCCGCGACAGTATCGATCTCAGGCCGGAGGGCGAGATGATTGCCTACCGCGTACGCCCCGTCGGCGACATGAAGCCGGGCCTCGAACCGGTGCCGGTGCGTCCCGACCAGGCCGTGGACGGCAAGCCTGCCTATACGGGTGCTCCGCGTCCGCTCGGCTATCTCGGGCAGGGCGCCGTCAGTCCGCCGATTTTCCTGGGGCAAATGTTCGGCAACGCGCGGGTCGCCTTCACCAACGGGGTCTTGTCGACGCAATGGATGTCGCGCGCGCTGGCGGAAGCAGGCATCAAGGTCGGGCAGCGCGACAAGATCAGAGCCGAGCTGCAGAACCCGGCAAGCAAGATACGCGCCTACCTGCATGGCGATGTGCCTGACGTGCTTACCAGCCTGATGAAGCGGGCCAAGAGCGAAGGCGGCACTGTCAGGCTTGCGCTCTACGAGCTCGGCGATGACGAATTGTGCGACGCGATCATCGCCGCCAAGGACGTGGTGGAGGTCATCCTTTCCAATTCGGGCCGGGATGACAAGACCGGGAAATGGGACTTGGGCAACGCGCCGTTCAGGAAGCGCCTGCATGACGCCGGCGTCGTGGTGACCGATCGCCTGTTCAACAACAACCATATCGGCCACAACAAATTCGCCGTCTATCGCGATGCCCAGGGCGATCCGCGGGCGGTGATGACCGGCAGCACCAACTGGACCTCGACCGGTATCTGCGGCCAGTCGAACAACGCCTTCGTCCGCGACGATCCGGCAATGGCCAAGGTGTTCAATGCCTATTGGGAGCGGATGAAGACCGACGTGTTCCCGCCGCCGGCCAGCGAGAGCGCCGCCGGACATGTGGCGCAGACCCAAGGCGTGCCGTTCCGCAAGGACAATCATATGGCGAACCCGCTCGACGGCGCGACGGTAGCGCTGAATGGCATGACGGTGTGGTTCTCGCCGAACGACCCGGAGCGCAACAAGAAGGACATCTCGGTGCGCCCGGTCGACCTCGAGGACGTCTTCGCCCGCATCAAGGCGGCGAAGCGCGCGGTGCTGTTTCTCGTGTTCAATCCTTCGCAGCTCGGCGAGAACTCGATCGTCGACCAAGCGGTGGCGGCGGCGAAAGCCGATCCGAAGCTGATCGTGCAGGGGGCGATCAGCGACGAGACGGCGATGCCCAACTACGTCGCGCCTACCAAGGATCCGGTCACCCACAAGTCGAACAAGGACGGCAAGTCGCCCTTCGTGTTCCCGGAAAAGGTCTGGGAGGCGCCGAACGTCTCGATCGTCAGGGCGGCGAACCTGACCGGCGCGACGATCGCCCGCGATTTCCAGGCGGAAGTGCTGACCGTCGGCCACGCCATCGTGCACGACAAGATCGTCATCATCGATCCGATGGAGGACAACGCCACCGTCATCACGGGCAGCCACAACCTCGGCTACAAGGCCTCCTACGAGAATGACGAGAACCTGGTGATCGTGGAGGGCGACAAGACGTTTGCCGCCGCCTACGCGGTGCACATGCTGGATGTCTTCGACCACTACAAGTTCCGCGCCTGGCGCCGGACGATCGGGAAGGGGCCTTCGGACGACGACGGGATTTCCGTCGACGACAAATGGCTGAAGCCCTATGCCGATGGCAAGAAGGGAGCCATCGCCCGCTACTTCCCATAGCAGCCTCCGCCGGCCCCGCCCATTTGAGCGGCCGTTGACGCAAGCGGATTTCGCCGCCGGCCTGGCCGGCCCGGCCGAGGCTCCTGACAGGGCTTGGCTGGAGCAAGCGGTTTTCGCGTGCGAGGGCTTACGGCTGCCCAGGCGAACGGCTAAGGCTGCCAGCCGAGGACAGCCATGAGCGCGGCGGATTCAAAGAGCAGCGAGAGGGTGCAGTGGGCCGCGATCACCGGCGTGATCGCGACCGTGTCGGTGTTCGCCATCGCGCAAGGGCTTTCCTATCC
>NZ_RZSB01000730.1:0-3039 GCF_004023285.1 Mesorhizobium sp. M2A.F.Ca.ET.067.02.1.1 | reverse complement strand
GTTCCACGCCTTTCGCCAGATCGGTGTTGCCGCGGCAATCACCTGGTATCGGATGCTCGATGCCTTCGAGCGCTGAGCGAAACGCCTGCGGCGCACAAGCGATTCGGCTTGACAGTTTCATGAATATGAAAAAACATTAAGCGATTTCAGAATACCGATGGGCAGCCCAATAGGAAAATGTCGACCATCGTTGCAACAAGGCCCTTGCCGGAAAACCGCATCTCGCCGGTGTTCCGCTTCGCCATGCTGCTGCCGGGCGGATTGGTCACATTCTTCCTCATCCTGTTCGCGCTCGGCCTCGTGGTCTTCCTCGCCTTCAGGGGGAATGACGGCTCGCTGCTCGGCGTTGGCCTGACGGCGCAAAATTTCATTACCGTCGCCACCGATCCGCTCTACTGGACGGTGACGCTGCGCTCGCTGGTCATTGCCGGCCTGGTGACACTGGCGACCGTCGTCACCGCCTATCCGGTCGCCTACTATCTCGCCTTCCATGCCGGCCGCCGCGGCAACCTTTTGCTTTTCCTGGTCACGCTGCCGTTCTGGACCAGCTACCTCTTGCGCGTCTTCGCCTGGAAGATCGTGCTCGCCTATAATGGCGTGCTGAATTCCGCCTTCATCGAGACCGGCCTCTGGAAGGAGCCCACGCTGGCCTTCCTCAACACGCCGGCCGCAGTGGTCGTCACGCTCGCCCACGCCTACGCGCCCTTCGCTATCCTGCCGATCTATGTGGCGCTGGACACGATCCCGAAATCCCTGCTCGAAGCCGCTTCCGATCTCGGCGCGCGACCCTTCACCAGCTTCCGCCGCGTCGTGCTGCCCAATTCCATGCCGGGCGTGCTGGCGGCGGCGCTCGTCGTCTTCGTGCCGACGGTCGGCGACTATGTCACGCCGGCCATGGTGGGCGGCCCGGCCAGCACGATGATCGGCACGCTGATCCAGTCGCAGTTCGGCAAGGCCAATGACTGGCCGTTCGGCGCCGCGCTCTCGGTCTGCGTCATGCTGGTCATCCTGTGCGTGGTGCTCGTCGCGCGCGGCGCCGACCGCCGGTTCGGCAGCCGCACATGAGCGCGCGGGGAGATACCAACGCAGGCGGCGGCTGGCTCGGCCTCTATGTGCTTGCCTATCTCGTCTTCCTCTATTTGCCGGTGCTTTTGATCCCGCTGTTTTCCTTCAACAACTCGATCCAGGCCGCGTTCCCGCTGCAGGGCTTCACGCTTGAATGGTATGAGACGCTTTACGGCAATCCGGCGCTGTCCGGCGCCTTGGCCAACAGCCTGGTCATCGGCGTCATCGCCGCCTGCGGGGCGACGCTCTGCGGCATCACCGTTTCCTATATGGACCTCTACGGCCGCTCGCCGCTGGCGGCGACCATCAGCGCCATCGCCCGGCTGCCGATCCTGATCCCCGGCGTCATCGTCGGCATCTCGCTGTTGATCGTGGTCAACCTCATCGGCCTCGGCCCCTCGCGCGTTTCGATCGTGCTCGGTCATATCCTCGTCGCGCTGCCGACGACGGTCGTGGTCATGCGCAGCCGCTTCGCCGCCATCCCGAAGACGATCCGCGAAGCCGCGCTCGATCTCGGCGCTTCCGACTGGACGACGTTCCGGCGCGTTATGCTGCCGCTCAGCGCGCCCGCCGTGCTGTCGGCCTTCATGCTTTCTTTCCTGATTTCCTTCGACGAGTTCATCGTCGTCTTCTTCCTCGCCGGCACCGAGCCGACGCTGCCGCTCTACATCTGGAGCCAGCTGCGTTTCCCGCGCTCGCTGCCGACCGTGATGGCGCTGGGAACGGTGATCCTCACTGTCTCCTTCATCATCGCCGGCACCGCCGAAATCCTGCGCCATCGCGGCCTCGGCGCCGCGCGCCGCAATCCAGCCTGAAGCACAACAAAGAAGAGGAGAACGAAAATGACAGTACACCTGAAATCGACAACCGGCCGCAAGGCCCTGGCGGGTCTCGCGGCCCTGGCCATGGCGCTGTCGTCGACGGTCGCTTTTGCCGCCGACAAGCTGCAATTTCACCTGGTCGGGCTACGAACTGCCGGACTTCAACAAGAGCTTCCTCGCCGCGCATCCCGATGGCGTCGAGGCGACGATCTTCGGCGACGACGACGATGCCTTCACCAAGGTCAAGGCCGGCTTCCGGCCCGACATCGCGCATCCCTGCTACGACAAGGTGGCGCGCTGGAACAAGGAGGGCCTGCTGCAGCCGATCGACACCAAGCGCATCAAGAACTGGGATTCGGTCTTCCCGGTGTTCAAGAACCTACCCGATCTGCAGGCGGGCGACGGCAAGGTCTGGATGGTGCCGTGGGACTGGGGCAACACCTCGATCCTCTACCGCACCGATCTGGTGAAGAACCCGGAGGCAAGCTGGAACCTCCTGTGGGACAAGCAATATGCCGGCCGCATGGCGACCATCGACGCGGTGCACGACACGCCGATCGTCGCAGCACTTCTCGCCGGCGTGAACCCCTTCGACATGACGCCGGACCAGATGGACAAGGTGGCGGCAAAACTGCGCGAGCAGCGGCCGCTGCTCTCCAGCTACACCACCGACATGACCTCGGTGGAGCAGGCGCTGGCCAGCGGCCAGCTGGTCGCCGCCATGACCTGGAACGCGTCGGCCACCTCGCTGAAGAAGCAGGGCGTGCCGGTCGAGTTCATGAAGCCGAAGGAGGGCATGCTGACCTGGACCTGCGGCTTCGTCATGCTCAAGGACGCCAAGAACGTCGATCTCGCCTATGACTTCATCAACAGCCGGCTCGACGCCGACTCCGGCAAGTTCCTGATCCAGTCCTACGGCTATGGCAGCTCGCTCTCGACCGCCTTCGCCGGCGTGTCAAAGGAAGAGCTGGACAAGCTGCAACTGCCGGCCGATCCGGACGTGATGCTGAAGAGCACGATCTTCACTGGCCCGATGAAGCAGAATGACGATATGGCCAAGATGTTCGAGAAGGTGAAGGCCGGCGGTTGAGCGATCAATTGCCAAAGTTTGCGCTGCCCCTCACCTGCCTGCCGGCATCCTCTCCCCGTATAG
>NZ_RZSB01000072.1:0-13729 GCF_004023285.1 Mesorhizobium sp. M2A.F.Ca.ET.067.02.1.1 | reverse complement strand
GGCGAGAAACGCCGCGGACGGCTTTTTCTCGTTGAAGTTCTCGACCGCGGCGACGACCTTGCGCCGCGTGTCGGCTACACCGTCACCAAGAAGGTCGGCAACGCCGTGGTGCGCAACCGCGTCCGGCGGCGGCTGAGGGAAGCCGTGCGCGTTCACGCCGCCGATGACATGGCGCCCGGCAATGATTATGTCATCGTCGGGCGTGAAGACGTGCTCGCCACTCCGTTCGGCCAGTTGAAGGCCGAGCTTTCCCGCCGGCTACGCGGCGCACGATAGGCCAAGGGCTTTCGATGGAAAACAACCGCAATTTCTTCATCACCATCGCGCTGTCGGTGTTGATCCTGACGCTCTGGCAGGTGTTCTACATGAACCCCAAGATGGAGCAGCAGCGCGAGCAGGCCCGCATCGAGCAGCAGCGCGTCGAGGCGCAGAAGAAGGAAGCGGGCGGCGGCGCCAATTCCGGCGCGACCGGAACGCCGGCCCCGGCGGCCGGCAGCGTTCCCGGCGCACCCGGCGGTGAAGCGGTGACCGCCGCCAGCCGCGACCAGGCCATTGCCGCCACCAAGCGCGTCAAGATCGACACGCAAAGCCTCGAAGGCTCGATCAACCTGACGGGCGCGCGCCTGGATGACCTGAAGCTCAAGCACTATACCGAGACGGTCGACAAGAATTCGCCCGAGATCGAGCTGCTCAACCCGTCGTCGCTGCCCAACGGCTATTTCGCCGAGATCGGCTTCGTCGGCAACGATGCGACCGGCGCTGTACCGGGCGCGGATACGGTGTGGAGCGTCGAAGGCAATCCGACGCTGACGCCCTCGACGCCGGTGACGCTGACCTTCACCAACGACAAGGGCCTGACGTTCAAGCGCACCATCTCTATCGACAACGAATATATGTTCACCGTTTCCGACACGGTGCAGAATTCGGGAACGGCCGCCGTCTCGCTCTACAATTACGGGCGCGTCACCCGTTTCGACAAACCGGCCGTCGCCAGCACCTATGTGCTGCATGAAGGTCTGATCGGCGTGACCGGCAGCGAAGGGCTGACGGAGTACAAATACGCGGCCATCGAGAAGGACAAGGAAGTCAAGCCAGGCAAATCGACCGATGGCTGGCTCGGCATCACCGACAAATACTGGGCCGTGACGCTTGTGCCGACGGAGAAGCAGCCCTTCCAGCCGAAATTCTCCTATTTCGAATTCAAGGACGGGCCGCACAGCCACAGCTATCAGTCAGACTTTCTGTCCGACGCGATCAGCGTCGCGCCGGGACAGTCGACGACGATCGAGTCCGAAATCTTCGCCGGCGCGAAGGAAGTCTCGACCATCAACGCCTATGAAAAGGACCGGCACATCCGCCAGTTCGACCTGCTGATCGACTGGGGATGGTTCTATTTCATCACCAAGCCGATGTTCTGGCTCATCGACACGCTCTACAAATTCTTCGGCAATTTCGGCCTGGCGATCCTCGCCACCACCGTCATCGTCAAGGCGATCTTCTTCCCCCTTGCCAACAAGTCCTACGCCTCGATGGCGAACATGAAGAAGGTGCAGCCGAAGATGGTCGAGATCCGCGAGAAATACGCGGACGACAAGATGAAGCAGCAGCAGGCGATGATGGAGTTGTACAAGACCGAGAAGATCAATCCGCTGGCCGGCTGCTGGCCGGTGGCGCTGCAGATCCCGGTCTTCTTCTCGCTCTACAAGGTGCTCTACATCACCATCGAGATGCGGCACGCGCCCTTCTTCGGCTGGATCCACGACCTTGCGGCGCCCGATCCGACGTCGATCTTCAACCTGTTCGGCCTGCTGCCCTTCGCGGCGCCCGCCTTCCTGCCGCATATGGGCGCCTGGGCGGTGGTGATGGGCATCACCATGTTCCTGCAGATGCGCATGAACCCGGCGCCGCCGGACCCGACGCAGGCCGCGATCTTCACCTGGATGCCGGTGATCTTCACCTTCATGATGGGCTCCTTCCCGGCCGGCCTCGTCATCTACTGGGCCTGGAACAACACGCTGTCGATCCTGCAGCAGGGCGTGATCATGAAGCGCCAGGGTGCCAAGATCGAATTGTGGGACAATCTGGCGGCGATGTTCCGCAAGAAACCATCGCCGGCGGAATAGCAGGAATCCTCACTTTCCAATCAGAACCCCGGCCTTGGCCGGGGTTTTTTGTTGTCTCCCGACCTTTGCGACTTGCAGAGACAATAGCTCGGTCATCATTCCAGGGCGGAGCAAGGAGCGAAGCGACGCGCGCAGACCGTGGAATCCATGCCGTTACGCTAAGGCGTTGCAACGGTTACAGAATTCTGCACCGTCACACTCTACGGCAAGGGTCACGGAATGGATCCTCGGGTCAAGCCCGAGGATGACGACGTCACGGGGGTTTCGGCCAATCTCCAACGTCGGCGACAGAAGCGCCAGCGCCAACATTCGCGATTGGCCGTGGCTTACACCCCGGTCGTCATTCCAGGGCGGAGCAAGGAGCGAAGCGACGCGCGCAGACCCTGGAATCCATGCCGTTACGCCAAGGCGTTGCAACGGTTACAGAATTCTGCACCGTCACACTCCGCGGCAAGGGTCACGGAATAGATCCTCGGGTGGCTGAGGATGACGGCGTTGCGTTGGCCTTCGCCGATAAACCCATACGTGACTGCCCTCGATCCGCCGGGGCGGAACAATTTTCGGCAAATTGTCCGAGGCTGGTGAAACTCCGCCCGCCCCCGCTTCGTATGATTCCCGTCCTCCCCAAAAAAAAGTCCGGGCGACTTCCGGCGCAGCGACGCCGGTGTTTGGGAGGTCGTGCGGCATGCCGGGGTCCCGCGGGCGGCGGGATCCCGGTCCTTTTATTCCATGGCCGCGCTATGATCGACCTTGGCCGGGGTGCCGGGCTTGCGCAGCAGAAGCACCAGCGGGATGGCGGCGAGCGACAGAACCATCATCAGCTTGAAGTCGTCGATATAGGAGATGATCGTCGCCTGCAACGTGACGAGGCCGTCGAGCGCGGCGCGGCCGGCGGCGCTGTAAGGACTCAGCGCCTGGGAGATCGCCGGGTCGCCGAAGGCCGGATTGTAGGGCGTCACATAGGTGGCGATGTTGGCGTGGTTGATCTGCTGGTTCTGCGTCAAAAGCGCCGAGACCACCGAGATGCCGACGCTGGAGCCGATGTTGCGCGACAGGTTGTAGAGGCCGGTGCCTTCCGCGCGCCACTCCGGCGCCAGCGTGGCGAAGGTGATAGTGGTGAGCGGCACGAACAGGAAGCCGAGACCCGCGCCCTGGATGAAGCCGGTGCTGATGATCGTCCATTGCGAGACGGCCGGCGTCCAGCCGGTCATGTCGTACATCGCCCAGGCGGTGATGGCGAGGCCGATGAACAGCAGCCAGCGTGTGTCGACCTTGCCGACCAGGCGGCCGACCAGGAACATGCAGGCCATGGTGCCGAGGCCGCGCGGCCCCATGACGATGCCGGCCGTCACCACCGGGTAGCCCATCAGCGTCTGAAGATAGGGCGTCATCAGGGCCAGCGAGGCGAGGTAGGTGATGCCGATGATGAAGATGAAGATCATGCCGACGGCGAAGTTGCGGTCGAGGAACAGCCGCGGGTTCACGAAGGTGTCGCGCGCGGTGAAGGTGTGGACGATGAAGATGTAGAAGGCCGACGCGCAGACCAGCGCCTCGACGATGATCTCGGCCGAGGAGAACCAGTTGAGCTGCTCGCCGCGGTCGAGGAACATCTGCAGCGAGGCGATGGCGAGGCTGAGCATGCCGAAGCCCAGCCAGTCGAGCCTTGCCTTCAAGTCGAGCTTGGTTTCCTGGACGAACATGGAGACGCCGATAAAGGCCAGCGCGCCGATCGGCACGTTGATGTAGAACACCCAGCGCCAGGAGACGTTCTCGGTCAGCCAGCCGCCGATGACCGGACCGAGCACCGGACCGACCATGACCGAGACGCCGAACAGGGCCATGGCCGAGCCGCGCTCCTCGACGCTGTAGATGTCGAGCAGGATCGACTGCGACAGCGGCACGAGTGCTGCGCCGAACAGGCCCTGGAGCAGGCGGAAGCCGACGATCTGCGGCAGCGACTGGGCAAAGCCGCACAGCACCGAAGCGACGACGAAGCCGGTGATCGCCACCAGAAGGATGCGCTTGCGGCCGAAGCGATTGGCGAGATAGCCGGACGGCGGCGTCATCACGGCAGCCGCGACGATATAAGAGGTGAGCACCCAGTTGATCTGGTCGGCGCTGGCCGAGACGCTGCCCTGGATATAGGGCAGCGCGACATTGGCGATGGTGGTGTCCAGCGCCTGCATGATGACCGCCAGGATGACGCAAGCGGTGATGGCGCCGCGATTGGCGACCACGGGCGCGCCTGTCGCGGAAGCCGTTGTCATGACTTTGACCCGGATTGGTTGAAGAGGTTGGCGATGAAGTCCGGCAGGCCGCGAGCATGGCCGGTGTCGATGCTGACGACCGCGCTCATGCCGCCGCGCAGCGGCGGCTTGCCGTCCGGATCGTCGATCGTCACGCGCATCGGGATGCGCTGCACGACCTTGACCCAGTTTCCGCTAGTGTTCTGCGCAGGCAGCAGCGAGAAGCTGGACGACGATGCAGGGCTGATCGAGCCGACCGTGCCGTGCCAGACCTCGCCCGGATAGCCGTCGATGCTGATCGTCGCCTTCTGTCCCGGCCGGACATAGGTGAGCTCGGTTTCCTTCGGCTCGGCCGCGATCCAGATGTCGGTCGACGACACCAGGCTGAAGGCCGGCTGCGAGGCCGGCAGGTATTTGCCGACCTGCAAGGCATCGACATTGGTGACGATGCCGTCGAACGGCGCCTTGACGACGGAATCGTTGAGGTTGCGCTGCGCATCATCCACCGCCGACTGGGCCTGCAGGTAGAACGGGTTCTGCTCGACCGGCTGGCCGGCGTCGCCGCCGAGCTGGGCAAGCATCGCCTGCGCCTGCGCCTTGGCGACGGTCACCTTCTGGCGGGCCGCGATCAGATCGTGCTGGGCGCTGTCGAAGGTTGCCTTGGAAGCGGTCGAGGTCTTGAGCAGGTCCTGCTGACGCTGGAAGGCCGACTCGTAATAGGGAATGTCGGCCTCGACCTGGTCGATCGAGGCCAGCGACTGCTGGTAACTCGCCTGCAGCGTCAGCACCTGGTTGCGCACGGTGCCGAGCTGCGCCTTGGCGCCGGCGAGCGCGGTCTCGAAGGAGGCGGGACGCAGCCGGAAGAGCACATCGCCCTTCTTCACCGCCTGGTTGTCGTGCACATCGATCTCGTCGACGGTGCCGGAGACGTCGGTCGACACGCCGAGCGATTGCGCCTGGATATAGGCGTTGTCGGTGGTCATGATCTGGCCGCCGACGACATAGTAGTAGCCGCCGGCCGCCAGTGCGACCGGCAGCAGCGCGAACAGGATCGGCCGCGTCAGGCTGCGGCGCGGCTTGACGGGAGCGGGCGGAGCTACTGTGACGGAGGCCGGCTTCGGCTGCGCCGAGGGCGCCTCCAGCGTCGCCGGCTCCGGCGCCACGGGCGCTTCCAGCTCATCATCTTCGACGACAGGCGGATTAGTGCCGCGCCTTTGCTCGCGCTGGCTGTCCAGGCGGATGACCTGGTCGCTTGCCCTTTCGCCGGGATTTTCTCCGTCGGCGGGCTTTCTGGGTGAGGTTCCTTCAGACATGGACTTTCTCCCGGTCGACGGCCGGCTGGGTGCAGGCCTCGAGCAGATTGGATTTGATCAGGCAAAGGGCTTGCAGCAGTTGCTGCTGCGAGCCCGCGGACAGGCCGGCGAAGGCTTCGTCGCGCGTTTTCCGGCCGTTGCTGCGCATCACTTCAATCAGCGGATGCGCCTGCGGAGTCAGATAGAGGAGCCACGCCCGGCGGTCGGCCGGATCGGGCCGGCGCTCGATGAAGCCGCGCGCTTCCATCTTGTCGAGCAACCTTGCGAGCGTGATCGGCATGATCTCGATGAGGTCGGCCAGCTTGTTCTGGTGGATGCCCTCATGCACCGAAAGATAGGCCAGCACCTGCCATTGCGCGCGGGTCAGCCCAAAGGTGCGCGAGCGCTGCTCGAACCGCTTCCTGAGCAGGCGCGCGACGTCGTGCAGCACGAAGCTGATATTGGGCGAGGAGGGCATGGGAGAACTTCGGAGCCGGTGGACAAACTTTCGTGAGCATGCTTATTATCATCATGCACATAATCCCGCTGGACGCGGAGCGCAAGACCGACTAAGGCGCTTGGTAAAAATATCGCATAGGCCAGAACCCGACCGGACCGGCTTGGGTTTTCGGCAAGGACAAGACGATGAACCGGCTCAAGATCACCATGCTGGCGCTGCTCATGGGATACGCTTTTCCGGCCGCGGCGAAGGACGCGGTGAGCTGCGGCGGGGCGGCGATGCTGGGCGGTGCGCAGCTCAACTGCAGCCACGTGCAACCCAAGGCGCCGCCGCAATTCTGCACCTTCAGCTGGGCGCTGCACACGATGACCGGCGACCAGAAAATCGTCGAAGGCAGCTTCTCGCTGCCGCCCGGCGCATCGAACGTCCAGGTCTATCAGGGCAGTGGATTCGACAGCGCCCTGTCCAGCCCGATCGTGATCTGCCGCGGCAGCCACTGAACGGTTGGTGCCGCGGGCGGATCACGTTAGTTTGATCGGACGTTGACCGCGCCGGAACGCACTGTCTCTCTGTTTTACCGCCCACACTTTTCCTGGAATTGCTCTAGCCACGGAGGGACCGCGATGAGCGGACCCAATCCCAACATCAAGCATCCGATTGGGACGCATCCGCGCGTCGGCTTCCTGAAGCCGCTGGTGACGTCGCCCAACATCGAGATCGGCGACTTCACCTACTACGACGATCCCGACGGTCCCGACAAATTCGCCGAAAAATGCGTGCTGCACCACTACGACTTCATCGGCGACCGGCTGGTGATCGGCAAGTTCTGCGCCATCGCGGAAGGCGCGCGTTTCATCATGAACGGCGCCAACCATGCCATGTCCGGCTTCTCGACCTATCCGTTCAACATCTTCGGCCATGGCTGGGAGGAAGGGTTCGATCCTGAGACCTGGTCGAAGGAGATCCGCGGCGACACCATCGTCGAAAACGACGTGTGGATCGGCATGGATGCGGTGACCATGCCGGGCGTCAGGACCGGCAATGGCGCCATCGTTGCGGCGAAATCGGTTGTCACACACGACGTGGCGCCTTATGCGATCGTTGCCGGCAATCCGGCAAGGATAGTGAAGATGCGCTTCGATGAATTCACGGTGCGGCGGCTTTTGAAGGCGGCCTGGTGGGACTGGCCGGTCGACAAGATCAGCCGCAATCTCAACGGTATCCGCGGCGCCGACATTGCAAGCATGGAGGCAGCGGTTTGAACGCGCCCAACACGAAAAGCGACAAGATGGCGGTCGATCCGGAGCTGTTCACCCGCGGCTGGATCTTCATCCGCGGCGTGCCGTCGATGAAGTTCCTGCCGCCGGAAGGACCGCCGGAGATCGCCTTCGCCGGCCGCTCCAATGTCGGCAAGTCGTCGCTGATCAACGCGCTGGTCGGCCATAAGGGCCTGGCGCGCACCTCCAACACACCAGGACGCACGCAGGAGCTCAACTATTTCGTGCCGGACGGGTTCTCCGGCGAAGGCGCCGACCTGCCGCCGATGGCGCTGGTCGACATGCCGGGCTACGGCTATGCCAGCGCGCCGAAGGACAAGGTCGATGAGTGGACGAAGCTCATCTACGAATATCTGCAGGGCCGCGTGACGCTGAAGCGCGTCTATGTGCTGATCGACGCGCGCCACGGCATCAAGGCCAAGGACGAGGAAGTGCTGACCCTGCTCGACAAGGCGGCGGTGTCCTACCAGGTGGTGCTGACCAAGACCGACAAGATCAAGGCCGCCGGCGTGCCGAGGCTGATCGAGGAGACGCTGGCCAAGATCAAGAAGCGGCCGGCGGCTTTCCCCGTGGTCCTGGCGACTTCGTCCGAGAAAGCCGCAGGGCTGGACGAGCTGCGCGCCGCGATCGCTCTGGTGGCGAACGGCGGCTGACGCCGTCCGCCTGAGGCCGATCAGCCAGGGTTAATCCGTCTCTTCGCGTTCCGGCTCGCGATCGCGGCGGCCGGTGAGGATCTCGCGCTTGCCGACATGGTTGGGGGCGCCGACAAGGCCCTCCTTCTCCATGCGCTCGACCAGCGAGGCGGCGCGGTTGTAGCCGACGCCGAGGCGGCGCTGGATGTAGGAGGTCGAGCATTTCTTGTCGCGCTTGACCACCTTGACCGCTTCCTCAAAGAGCGCGTCGCCATCCTCCTCGGCGATCGAGCTTTTGTCGAAGACCGGGCCGGTATCGGCCGCCTCTTCAGCCTCCTCCTCGTCGGCGGTGACGGTGTCGAGATATTCGGGACGTCCCTGCGCTTTCAGATGCGCCACGACATGCTCGACCTCGAGATCGGAGACGAAGGGGCCGTGCACGCGCGAGATGCGGCCGCCGCCGGCCATGTGCAGCATGTCGCCCTGGCCGAGCAGCTGCTCCGCGCCCTGCTCGCCCAGGATCGTGCGGCTGTCGATCTTGGAGGTCACCTGGAAGGAGATGCGGGTGGGGAAATTGGCCTTGATGGTGCCGGTGATGACGTCGACCGAGGGGCGTTGCGTCGCCATGATCAGATGGATGCCGGCGGCGCGCGCCATCTGCGCCAGGCGCTGGATGGCGCCTTCGATCTCCTTGCCGGCCACCATCATCAGGTCGGCCATCTCGTCGACGATGATGACGATGTAGGGCATCGACGCGAGGTCGATCACGCGTTCCTCGAACAGCGGCTCGCCGGTGCCCTTCTCGAAGCCCGCCTGTACCTGCATGGTCACGACCTCGCCCTTGTCGCGGGCGCTTGCCGCACGCTGGTTGTAGCCGTCGATGTTGCGCACGCCGAGGCGCGCCATCTTGCGATAGCGGTCCTCCATCTCGCGCACCGCCCATTTGAGCGCCGTGACCGCCTTCTTGGGGTCCGTCACGACCGGCGTCAGCAGATGCGGGATGCCGTCATAGACGGAGAGCTCGAGCATCTTGGGGTCGACCATGATGAGGCGGCATTCCTCCGGCTTCATCCGGTAGAGCAGCGACAGGATCATGGTGTTGATGGCGACCGACTTACCCGAGCCGGTGGTGCCGGCCACCAGCAGATGCGGCATCTTGGCGAGCTCGGCGATGACCGGTTCGCCGCCGATCGTCTTGCCGAGGCCGAGCGCCAGCTTGCAGGAGGTGTTGCGGAAACCGGCCGATCCGATCAGCTCGCGGAAATAGACCGTCTCGCGCGTCTCGTTGGGCAATTCGATGCCGATGACATTGCGGCCCGGCACCACGGCGACGCGCGCCGAGATCGCCGACATCGAACGGGCGATGTCGTCGGCGAGGCCAATGACGCGGCTGGATTTCACGCCCGGCGCCGGCTCGAACTCGTAAAGCGTGACGACCGGACCGGGGCGGACATGGATGATCTCGCCCTTGACGCCGAAATCCTCCAGCACGCTCTCAAGCAGATCGGCATTCTGCTCCATCCGCTCCTGCGACATGTAGAAGCCCTGGCCTTCCGGCGGCATTTGCAGGAGTTCCTCGGAGGGAAGCTCGTAGCCGACTGAAGCCGACAACGGCACGACCTCGCCGGCCATGGGCAAGGAGGGTGCCTGCCTTGCCGTCCTTGCGCTTGCCGGCGCGGCAACCGGCATGGTCTCGGCAGGTGCCGGCTGGGCAGCCACTGGGGAAGGTGCCTGCGCCGGAGCAGGGCTTATATCCGCCGCGTTGGAGCGCCACTCGATGACCCGGTAGAACGATGTCGCCTCGCCCATGAAGGTGGCGCGGGGCGGCATCGGTTGCGCCGCCGGCGCCGGCATCGGCCTGACGGGTGCCGACGCCGGCGCCGCGGGGGTCTGGCCCGCTTCATTCAGGCGTGCCCGCGCCAGGCGCTCGGCGAGGAAGGGCATGCCGAATTCGAAGAAGGCGTGATCGGAAAGATAGGACCAGCGCAATCCGCTCGGACGCGGCTTTTGTGCCGGAGCGGCGGTGGGCTGAGGCGGCACAGCGGGAGCGACGGGCGTGGCGGCGGAAGGCGCGATGACCGGTTTGGCTTGCGCCGGCGCTGCGGCTCGCGCCACAGGAATCGTCCGAACTGAATTGGTTGCCGCCGGGGCCGGCGGCGCGGGCCGGACGGGTTCGCGGACGGGCGCCTTGTTCTGCGCGGCCTCTTCAGCCTGTGGGGTGGCGCGCTTGGCGAGATCGGTGTCCGGTGTGCGGGTGAACCGCACATTGGGCGCAAGGAAGAAGTAATCCTGCCAGGCCGGGCGGCCGAACTCCCCGCCATCGGCTGAATCGAGCGACGCGGCGCGAGCCGCTTCCGATTCGCCTGCCGGCGCGACGCGCAACGCTACGACCTGCCCCGCTTGCGCCTGGGGCTGCGAGACCCCGCCACGGCGCCCGTCCGCGCGGTGATCGTTGTCGCCTTGATGGGCGGAATCGCCGGAGAGATTGGCACGGGGAAAGCGCATGGATGTCATACTCGAGACTCGCCGATTGAACGTCTCCCGAGACATAGAAAGCGATGGTTAACAGGTCCTTCCGAAAGCGCCCGCAGAGGATGCCGATCGGCGTTTGAAAAAGATCGGCAGACAGGTCTTCACGGCACGTGAGGTCAGCCGCGATACGGCGAATTTTCAAGTCGCGGGCGCGAATTCTCAAGGCTTGCGCTATCCGCAACGGACTTCGCGGGCCGCGACGATCAGGCCGATGCGGAAGCCCGTTCCTCGGCGAGGAATTTTTCCGTGCCGTAGGCCTTGAGGAAGACGTCGACGCCGGATTTCACGATGTGCTCGATCTCCGCCTGGCTCGGCGCCTTGGTGCGATAGGAGAAGATGCACTGGCGGAACAGGCCGGCGAGGCAAAGCTCGGTGAACTGATAGGCGGCAAGGTCGACATCGTCGATCTGCATCAGGCCGCGTGCGACGGCTTCGTTGAGGAAGGCCATGACCTTGTCATGGCCCCGCTTCGGGCCGCGCTCGTAGAAACGCGCGCCAAGCTCGGGAATCCGGTCGGCGGCGCCGACGACGGTGCGCTGGGCCTGGATGACCTTGGCCGAAGTGATCTTGATCGAAAGCGCCATGCCGAACTTCACCAGCGTCTTGCGCAAGTCCTCGAAATGATCGAGCACCTCATACAAGTTCTTGAAGATGGTGCCGCGTTCTTCCTCAATGAGAGCCTCGAACAGCTCTTCCTTGTTTTCGAAATAGACGTAGATCGTGCCCTTGGAGACGCCGGCCTCGCGCGTGATGTCGTTCATCGAGGCGGCCTCGAAGCCTTTGTCTATGAAGACGCGGCGGGCGCCTTCGATGATCTGGGCGCGCTTGACCGGGTCCTGCCCGGCTGCCGGACGGCCCTTGCGTAAGTCGAGCAGATCGCTATCGGCTGTCGTGTCGACCATGGAAGTCATTCCTTGAAAATATTTCGAACCACTCGGTTCGATTTCCTCTTGATATGGTCCTCTTTCCGCGCTATGTCAATCACCAATTCGAACCGAACGGTTCAGTATGACTGACATCCAGAGAGATACCCATGTCCTCCAACGCGCCCGCCACCGCCGAAGTCCGCACGTTTCCCAACGCCAAGGTCCAACCGTCGACCGAGGCTCCGGAAATCCCTGTCCAGCCCGCCGCTCCGGTTGCCGCGCCCGCGGCTGAAGCACCCGCCAAGAAGAAGCGTTCGGTGCGCTCTTTCCTTTTGCCGGTCATCGGCCTCGCCCTGCTCGGCGCCGGTTCCTACTATGGCTATAACTACTGGACCGACGGCCGGTTCATGATCTCCACCGACGACGCCTATGTCCAGGCCGACATGTCGTTCGTATCGCCGAAAATATCCGGTTATATCGACAAGGTGCTGGTGAGCGAGAACCAGCAGGTCAAGGCCGGCGATCCGCTGTTCGTCATCGACAATGGCGACTACAGAATAGCCGTCGCCCAGGCCGAAGCGCAGATCGCCACGCTGGCGAAGACGCTCGACCGCATCGACGCGCAGACCAAGGCAGCCCAGGCCTCGCTGTCGCAGGCTCAGGCGCAGAAGGTCGCCGACCAAGCTGCGGCCGACAATGCGGCGCGCGCCCAGGACCGCGCCGCGCAACTGCTCAAGACCCATGTCGGCACGCAGGCGCAGCTCGACGACGCCCAGACAGCGCTCGACCAGGCCAAGGCGGCGCTTGTCGGCGCCGATGCGCAGATCGCCGCGGCGCAGGCCAATATCGGCGTCCTGGAAGCCCAGCGCGCGGAATCGGCCTCGACGCTCGCCTCGCTGCAGCTCACCCGCGACAAGGCCCAGCGTGACCTCTCCTTCACCGTGCTGAAGGCGCCCTATGACGGCGTCGTCGGCAACCGCTCGGTCGAGCAGGGCGACCTCGTCAGCCCCGGCCAGAAGCTCGCCGTCGTCGTGCCGATGGACAAGCTCTACATCGTCGGCAACTTCAAGGAGACGCAGCTCGGCCGCATGGTGCCCGGCGAGAAGGTCCGCATCACCGTCGACGCGATCGACGGCCAGAGCTTCGAAGGCACGGTCTCCTCGCTGGCTCCGGCTTCTGGCGCGGTGTTCTCGTTGCTGCCGCCGGAAAACGCCACCGGCAACTTCACCAAGGTGGTGCAGCGCGTGCCTGTGCGCATCGACGTGCCGGCCGACGTCTTGAAGACCGGCAAGCTGCGCGCGGGCCTCAGCGTCGTCGTCGCGGTCGACAGCCGCACCGCGCCGGCCTCGACGACCAACTGATTGGGGGGCGGTTCGGTGGCCAATCGAGCGCCGAGCCGCCCAGCCTGCTTTATCCGTTTCGACGCAATTCCGGAGCGCCACGCGCTTGTCTTCGAGAATTGCCCAAGGAGGCCATGACATGGCAACCGCAACCATCACCGCAGGAGCAATGCCCGCACGTCCGGCGGCCGCCGCGCCGGCCCTGCCCGCGGACCATATGCCTGTGCGCCGCGTCATCGCCTTCCTGGCGATGGTGTTCGGCATGTTCATGGCGATCCTCGACATCCAGATCGTCTCGGCCTCGCTGTCGGAAATCCAGGCGGGCCTCAGCGCCAGCTCCGACGAGATCCCGTGGGTGCAGACCGCCTATCTGATCGCCGAGGTGGTGATGATCCCGCTGTCGGGCTTCCTCAGCCGCATGCTGTCGACGCGCGTGCTGTTCACCACGGCGGCCGCCGGCTTCACCGCGGCCAGCGCTTTGGCCGCCACCGCCACCAACATCGACCAGATGATCGTCTACCGCGCCATCCAGGGTTTCATCGGCGGCGGCATGATCCCGAGCGTCTTCGCGGCCGCCTTCACCATCTTCCCGCCTTCCAAGCGCGCCGTCGTCTCGCCGATGATCGGCCTGGTGGCGACGCTGGCGCCGACGATCGGCCCGACGGTGGGCGGCTATATCAGCCATGCCATGTCCTGGCACTGGCTGTTCCTGATCAATGTCGTGCCCGGCATTCTGGTGGCGACTGCCGCCTGGGCGCTGATCGATTTTGACAAGCCCAACCTGAAACTGTTCTCCAAGTTCGACTGGTGGGGCCTGGCCGGCATGGCCGCCTTCCTCGGCTGCATGGAATATGTGCTGGAGGAAGGCCCGAACCATGACTGGCTGCAGGAGCCGGCCGTGTTTGCCTGCGCCATCATCATGACCATAGGCGGCGTCATCTTCTTCTGGCGCGTCTTCACC
>NZ_RZSB01000729.1:0-3041 GCF_004023285.1 Mesorhizobium sp. M2A.F.Ca.ET.067.02.1.1 | reverse complement strand
TGCTGGGGCTGGAGATCCGCGATCTCTATGGCCGCCTGATCGACGGCTCGCTCGGCACGATGGGCAAGATACGCACCGGTGGCGACGGCGCCAACATGCAGGCGCAAGGCAGCCCGCCGACCGAAAAGCTGGTCGCCTTCTTCTCCGGCCCGGTCGAGCTCGACGCCAACGGCAAGGCGCGGATCGACTTCGACATCCCGCAATTCAACGGCACCGTGCGCGTCATGGCGGTCGCCTGGACCAAGGAGGCCGTCGGCCATGCCCAGACCGACGTCATCGTGCGCGATCCGGTGGTGATCACCGCCGGCCTGCCGCGCTTCCTGGCGCCGGGCGATGCGGCGACCATGCGCCTCGACATAGCCGACACCGATGGCCCGGCCGGCGACTACGCGCTGTCCGTCACCACCACCGGCGACCTTTCGACCGGCGACAAGCCGTTGCCGGAAAAACTGACGCTCGCCCAGGGCAAGCGCCAGTCGCTCACCTTCCCGCTGGTCGCCAAGACCGCGGGCGACGCTTCGGTCACCGTCAAGCTCGCCCATGCCGACGGCACCCAGGTCGAGCAGACGCTCTATCTGCCGGTGCGGCCGGCGCAGCTTCCGGTCACCAACCGCATGGTTGTCGACCTGAAGCCGCATGGCGGCTCGCTGCGGGTCGACAAGGAGCTGCTTGCCGCCAGCGTGCTCGACGGCGCTTCGGTCAGCGTCGGCGTCTCGCAGTCGTCCGCGCTCGACGTGCCGTCGCTGCTGATGAGCCTTGATCGCTACCCTTATGGCTGCGCCGAGCAGACCACCAGCCGCGCCATGCCGCTGCTCTATGTCAACGACATGGCCAAGAGCATCGGCATGGAGAGCGACCCTGACCTGCATCAACGCATCCAGGACGCCATCTACAAGGTGCTCTCCTATCAGTCGTCGAGCGGCAGCTTCGGCCTCTGGGGGCCGGGCTCCGGCGATCTGTGGCTCGATGCCTATGTCAGCGAGTTCCTGACCCGCGCGCGCGAGGAAAAGTACGATGTGCCGGCGCTGGCGATGAACCAGGCGCTGAACAATCTGCAGAACTCGCTAGGCTACGACCAGGACGTCCAGGACAAGGGCAGCGATATCGCTTACGCGCTCTATGTGCTTGCCCGCAACAAGAAGGCCTCGATAGGCGACCTGCGCTACTACGCCGACACGCAGCTCGAAGCTTTCTCCAGCCCGATGGCGGTCGCGCAACTGGCGGCGAGCCTGGCGCTCTACGGCGACACGCAGCGTTCGGAATCGACCTTCCAGACGGCGCTCCGGCTGGCGCAGTCTGAAACCGACTACGACTGGTACCGCTCCGACTATGGCTCGCGGCTGCGTGACGGCGCGGCGATACTGGCGCTGGCGGCGGAATCGAAGCCGGTGCCCAGCATCATGCCGCAACTGATCAAGCTGGTCGGCGTGGCGCGCGCCGATGCCCGCTGGACGAGCACGCAGGACGAATCCTGGATGCTGCTTGCCGCGCGGGCGCTGAAGGAAGGCAATGATTCCATCACGCTTTCCGTCAATGGCGCGCCGCATTCGGGCGGCTATTCCGACCAGGTCGCCGGCGGTGACCTGGTCGACAGCCCGCTTACCATCGCCAACACCGGCGCGACGTCGCTGCAGGCGGTGGTGACCGCGGTCGCCGCGCCGGTCGATCCACTGCCCGCCGGCGGCGACGGCTTCACCATCGATCGCACCTACTACAAGCTCGACGGCACCGAGGCCAACGTCACCGAAGCCAGGCAGAATGAGCGCTATGTGGTCGTGCTCAAGATCTACGAGCAGAACAAGTGGCCGTCGCGGCTGCTGATCACCGATCTGTTGCCCGCCGGCTTCGAGATCGACAATCCGAGCCTGGTTTCCAGCGCGCAATTGTCCAACTTCTCCTGGCTGGCGCAGACCGACGCCGCGCATCTGGAGTTCCGCGACGACCGCTTCGTCGCCGCCTTCAATCCCAATGAAGGCGACGGCGACCGCAACATCACGCTGGCCTATGTCGTGCGCGCCGTGACACCCGGCACCTACGCCCATCCGGCGGCGACGGTGGAGGACATGTACCGGCCGCAATATTCGGCCCGCACCGCCACCGGCGTGATGGAGGTGAAGGCGGAATAGCGAGGTCGCCGGTCTATCCTTCTCCCCGTCCCTATACGGGGAGAAGGTGCCGGCAGGCGGATGAGGGGCAGCGCCATGCTCTCCAGGAAATTTCTCAGACGCACCGCGATCGCAGGCATCTCGCTTGCCGGCCTCGCGGCACTTTCCCTCGCCGCGCTCTGGGAACTCGACCGCGTCTTCCCGCCGCCGCTGCCGGCAAAGCTGACGGTCTCCACCGAAGTCCAGGACCGCGACGGCCAACTGCTGCGCGCCTTCGCCACGCCCGACGGCTACTGGCGGCTCGAGACCCGGCTCGACCAGGTCGACAAGCAATTCGTCGACATGCTGGTCACCTATGAAGACAAACGTTTCTGGGACCACCGCGGCGTCGACCTTCTGGCGCTGTGCCGCGCCGCCGGCCAGCTCTTCACCAGCGGCCATATCGTCTCCGGCGGCTCGACCTTGTCGATGCAGCTCGCCCGGCTGATCGAGCCGCGCGACAGCCGCAGCCTCGGCTCCAAGCTCAAGCAGATGCTGCGCGCCATCCAGATCGAGCGGCGGCTTTCCAAGCAGGAAATCCTCGAACGCTATCTGACGCTGGCGCCCTATGGCGGCAATCTCGAGGGCGTGCGCGCCGCCTCGCTCGCCTATTTCGGCAAGGAGCCGAAGCGCCTCACAGTCTCGGAAGCCGCCCTCCTCGTCGCGCTGCCGCAATTGCCGGAAAAGCGCCGGCCCGACCGCAATCTCGGCATCGCGCACGCCGCGCGCGACCGCGTGCTGACCCGCATGGTCTCGGCCGGCCTGCTCGGCGAACGCGAAGCGCAGCGCGCGGCGCTAGACGACGTCTCCGGCCTGCGCAGAAAACTGCCGGCGCTGGCCGCGCACGCCTCCTACGCCATGCTGCCCAAGGCCGTGCCCGGCAGGCCGCTGCAACTC
>NZ_RZSB01000728.1:0-3043 GCF_004023285.1 Mesorhizobium sp. M2A.F.Ca.ET.067.02.1.1 | reverse complement strand
AACTCGGCCTGACCCTGCCCGAGCCGCCGACACCTATCGCCAATTTCGTAACCCATGCCGAGAGCGGCCGTCTGATCTTCCTTTCGGGCCAGGGGCCGCTGCGCGCTGACGGCACGCTGTGCACCGGCAAGGTCGGCGACAACGTCACCGTCGAGCAGGCCTATGAGCATGCCCGCCTCACGGGCCTCAATCTGCTTGCCGTCATGCACGCGGCGGCGGGCGACCTCGGCCGCATCGTGCGCGTGGTAAAACTGCTCGGCTTCGTCAACGCAACCCCGACCTTCAGCGACCACCCCAAGGTGGTCAACGGCTGCTCGGACCTTTTCGCCGATGTCTTCGACAAGATCGGCGGCCATGCCCGCTCGGCTATCGGCGTCGGCTCGTTGCCTGGCAACATCACCGTCGAGATCGAAGCGGTCGTCGAGATCACCGCCTGATTTTAGGAGTTCGCCCTCATGAAAACCTATTCCGACGCCGGCTCCAACACCACAATTCGCGAGCGCCTGGGGCTGAGACCCATCATCAACGTCTCCGGCACGATGACGGCATTGGGTGCTTCGATCATCGTACCCGAGGCGATCAGCGCCATGGCCGAGATGGCCTCACAATGGGTGGAGATGGACGATCTGCAGCGCTCAGCAAGCGCAGTCGTCGCCCGACTCACCGGCGGCGAGGCCGGCTTCATCACCGCTTGTTGCGCCTCAGGCATCACCATGGCGGTCGCCGGCGCGATGACCGGCACCAATCTTCTGGCGATCGAGCGGCTGCCGGACGACACCGAAGGGCTGAAGTCTGAAGTCGTCATCCAGCTCGGCCATATCGTCAATTACGGCGCGCCGATCGACCAGTCGATCCGGGTGGCCGGCGCCAAAGTCATTCCGGCGGGCACCGTTAGCGTCACCCAGGACTACCATGTGCGCGAGGCGATCAACGAGCGCACGGCGGCGGCTCTCTACGTCGTCGCCCACCACACCGTGCAATACGGCATGCTTTCGCTGGAGGAGTTTTGCGAGATCTGCCACGCCAAGGGCGTCCCGGTGATCGTCGACGCCGCCTCGGAATACGACCTTCGCAGCTTCCTGGCGCGCGGCGCCGACATCGTCGTCTACAGCGGCCACAAATTCCTTTCAGGGCCGACCAGCGGCATCGTCACCGGCCGCAAGGACCTGGTCCGCGCCGCCTATCTGCAGAACCGCGGCGTGGCGCGCGCCATGAAGGTCGGCAAGGAAAGCATCGCCGGCACCATGGCGGCGCTCGAGGCCTGGGAAAAGCGCGACCATGCCGGCATCCGCCGGCGCGAGGAGGCGGCGCTCAATCTGTGGAAGGACGCGCTGCAGGGCATTCCGGGTATCAATGCGCAGATCATTCCCGATCCGACCAACAACCCTCTCGATCGCCTGCAGGTCTATGTGCGCCCGGCGAGCCGCTTCACGGCTGCCGGACTTGCCTCCGCGCTCGCCGCTGGCTCGCCGCCGATCATCGTGCGCAACCACGAGGTCGAGCGAGGCCATTTCTTCCTCGATCCTTGCAACCTGCATCCCGGCGAAGCGGAGATCGTGGCCGAGCAACTGCGCGCCGTGCTGACGGCGAAGGACCGGCCGGCTGACGCGATGAAAGTGGCGCGCAAGGATTCGACCGAATCGTTGCGCTGGCCGGACTAGCTGGCTGTCATCGCGACAATCCTTGCGGCTATCGGCGAATTCCGCTAAGGCGCGCCTTTGCCGCCGGGAGCGAAACCTTGACCGATCAGCGTGCCGACGTCGCCATCATCATGGGCA
The DNA here is from genome assembly GCF_004023285.1 of Mesorhizobium sp. M2A.F.Ca.ET.067.02.1.1. NCBI lineage: Bacteria > Pseudomonadati > Pseudomonadota > Alphaproteobacteria > Hyphomicrobiales > Phyllobacteriaceae > Mesorhizobium > Mesorhizobium sp. M2A.F.Ca.ET.067.02.1.1. The sequence goes on along the minus strand of NZ_RZSB01000728.1, from coordinate 1,265 downwards.
GCCAGTCCGACTGGGCGACGATGCGCCAGGCGGCCGAAACCCTGGATGCGCTGGGCATCCCGCACAAAAGGCTGATCGTCTCCGCCCACCGCACCCCCGACCGCCTCTATGAGTTCGCCAAGGGGGCCAAGGCCGCCGGTTACAAGGTGATCATCGCCGGCGCCGGCGGCGCCGCGCATTTGCCCGGGATGACGGCGGCGATGACGCCGCTGCCCGTCTTCGGCGTCCCGGTCGAATCCAAGGCGCTGTCCGGCCAGGATTCGCTGCTCTCCATCGTGCAGATGCCGGCCGGCATCCCGGTCGGCACGCTGGCCATCGGCAAGGCGGGGGCGGCCAATGCCGCGCTGCTTGCCGCGGCGGTGCTGGCGCTCAACGACGACAAGCTCGCCGCCCGGCTCGATGCCTGGCGCGCGGCGCAGACCGCCAAGGTCGCCGCCGAACCGACGGACGCGCCGTGAGCCTGGCGCCCGGATCGACCATCGGCATCATCGGCGGCGGCCAGCTCGGCCGCATGCTGGCGATGGCTGCTGCCCGCCTCGGCTACCGCATCGTCGTCCTGGAGCCGCAGGCCGACTGCCCGGCGGCTCAGGTCGCCAACCGGCAGATCGTCGCCGCCTATGACGATCCGAAAGCGCTCGCCGAGCTCGCCGCCGCCAGCGCCGTCGTCACCTATGAATTCGAGAATGTTCCGGTCGCCGCGGCCAAAACGCTCTCGGCAACGGTCCCGGTCTACCCGCCGGCGCGCGCGCTCGAAGTCGCGCAGGATCGCCTCACCGAGAAAACCTTCCTGAACGGCATCGGCATCCCGACGGCCGAGTTCTGTCCGGTCGACAATGACGACCATTTGACCGAAGCTTTGAGGAAATTCGACGGCAGCGGCGTGCTGAAAACCCGCCGCATGGGCTATGACGGCAAGGGCCAGCGCGTCTTCCGCAACATGGAAACAGGCGGCTTTGCAGGCACCTGCGAGGCGATGGGCAATGTGCCGCTGATCCTGGAATCGCTCGTCGCTTTCGAGCGTGAGATTTCGGTGATCGCCGCGCGCGGTCTCGAAGGAGCGATCGCCGCTTACGATCCGGCCGAAAACGTCCATCGCGAAGGCATATTGCGCAGCTCGACCTTGCCGGCCGCCATCGGTCCGCAAACGGCAGCGGCCGCCAAGGATGCGGCCGCAAAAATCCTGTCCGCGCTCGACTATGTCGGCGTCATCGGCGTCGAGTTCTTCGTGCTTGCCGACGGCTCGCTACTGGCCAACGAGCTGGCGC
>NZ_RZSB01000727.1:0-3062 GCF_004023285.1 Mesorhizobium sp. M2A.F.Ca.ET.067.02.1.1 | reverse complement strand
GCCTCCATCGCCGCGACGCTGGTCGAGCTGCAGGTCGACAATCTCGGCATCGACTATATGAAGCGCCGCGCCGCGCTCATCAACGCGGTGACGCTGGCCGAAGTCAAGGCGGCGGCGAAGAAGCTTCTGTCGGCCGATCCCGCCGTGATGGTCATCGGCCCGCCGCTGGTGCAGGTGGCGGGGGGCGGCAAGGGATGAGCCCGACCTTCGGGGTGGCTTTCGGCGGCGGCGGCGCGCGCGGTCTCGCGCATATCCACATCATCGAGGCCCTCGACGAGCTGGGCATCAAGCCGGTGGCGATCGCCGGCTCGTCGATCGGCTCCATCATGGGAGCCGGCATGGCGTCGGGCATGACGGGCGCCGAGATCCACGGCTATGCCCGATCGATCCTCGGCAGCCGCGCCGAAGTGGCGGCGCGCATGTGGCGCTCGCGGCCGGGCACGATCGCGGAGGCCATGCAGGGCGGCATCCGCGTCGGCCAGTTCAACATCGAGCGCATCTTGAAGGCCTTCCTGCCTGAGCCGATCCCGCGGACGTTCGACGCGCTGAAGATCCCGCTCAAGGTGACGGCGACCGATTATTTCGGCCACAAGCTGGCGGTGCTCGCCGAGGGTGAATTGCATTCCGCGCTTGCCGCTTCGGCAGCCATCCCGGCGGTGTTCCGTCCGGTGGTTCGCAATGGCTGCCTGCTGATCGACGGCGGCATCTACAATCCCGTCCCTTTCGATCTCCTCGAAAAGGATGCCGACATCATCATCGCGATCGACGTTGTTGGAGCGCCGAGCGATGCCGAGCGCAAGCACCCGACCACGGTGGACCTGATGTACGGCGCCTCGCAATTGATGATGCAGTCGATCATCGCCAACAAGCTGCAGCAGTCGAGGCCCGACATCCTGGTCCGCCCGAAAGTCTCGAAGTACCGCGTGCTCGATTTCCTGAAGATCGAGGCGCTGATGGCCGAGACGGCGGAGATCAAGGACGAAGTGAAGCGCGCCGTCGAGAAGGCGGTGGCCAGGCATGGCGGCAAGCGCGGGAAGAAGAAGGTTGTCTAGGTGCACCAGGCCCGACGGCCTATACAACAGCCTTGCGGGAGCTAAGTGGGGGCGGACCGCCCCTGCCTCAATGCTGCTGGAAAACAGCCGCTTAATCTTTCGCGGCCGTTGCGTATTCCATCGCCACCACCCCATTGTCGAGCGGCGCGGCCGAGACCAGGTCGAGTTCGACCGGTCCATCGGCCGGAAACAGTTGCTTGCCCTGGCCGGCAGCCCTCGGATAGACGAGCAGCCGCACGCGGTCGATCAGGCCGGCGCCGAGAAGCTGCCGGGCGATGCTCAGGCTGCCATGCACATAGATGTTGCCGCCGGACTGCCGTTTCAGCCGGGCGACGGCCTCGGGCAGGGGGCGTTCGAGGAGCTCGGCCGGTTTCCAATCGACCGTCTTGAGGCTGGCCGAGGCGACATATTTCGGCAGCGCGTTGAAGCGGTCGGCGAAGTCGCCTGTCTCCAAGGGCCAATGGCCGGCGAAGATCTCGTAGGTGACGCGTCCGAAAAGCATGGCGCCGCTATCGGCAAGCTCATCCTCCTTGAACTTGTTCATCGCGTTGTTCTAGACGACGTTGGGCAACCGCTCGTGTTCGGCGATGCCGTCGACGGTAATGAATTCGGTGACGATCAATTTGCGCATGGCGTCCTTCGCATTCGATCAAAATGCCACATTAATTCGAATGTCGAATAGTATGGCAATGGAGATATGCCCGCGGACACTCTGGGCTCAGCTACCCCGATCGTCTTGCAGGCCTCAAACCTGCACAGGATGATCGAGGCAAAAAAAGCCCGCCATTCGGCGGGCTTCCTGCTCTGGCTGGAGGCCTTTGCTTAGTTGAACTTGTACTTGGCGTCGATGCGCACGGTGTGGAAGGACGGCGTCGAGGTCACAAGCCCGCTCAGGATCGGGAATTCGTCCGAAAAATCTTCCTTGGCGAACTGCGAGTAGCGGTATTCGATGCCGACAGTCATCTTGTCCGACACGGCCGTTTCCAGGCCCGCGCCGACCGAGAAGCCGCTGGAGCCCCAATCGACGTCGAGCGGTGCCGGAGCATCGAGCTTGAAGTGCTGCCAGCTGTAGCCGGCGAGCGCGTAGGCCAGCGTCGCTTCGTTGACCTTCATGCCGATGCGGCCGAGCACGTCGAAACCATAATCGGTGTTGAGACTGATCGAATCGACACCGCCACCCAGAAGCCCGCCCAGCTCGAGCTTCGACTTGATGCCTGAGAGGCGCGCGTCCACGAGTATGCCAACCACCCAGCTGCCCATGTCCTGATCGTAGCCGAGGCTGGCCTCGCCGAACACGCCTTCGCCGCCCAGGCCGTTGACCTTCACATCAGCCGGCGGAACTTCGATCTGATGCACCACCGCGCCGGCGCCGAGTCCGCCGCCGACATAGAAGCCGGTCCAGTTGTAGGAAGGCGTCTCGAAGCTGGCCGCGCCGCCGTCATTGGCGTTGAAGCGGTAGCTGGCGGCCACTTCGAAGGTGTGGCGCGAGGTGTCGAGATTGAGCGCGCCATCCGGCAGCCCAAACTGGGAAAGCAGATTGTCCTTGGTGCCAAAGCGGGTGTAGCGATACTCGCCCTTCAGCGTCCAGTTGCTGTTGATCGCGGTTTCGACACCGGCGCCGACGAAGTAGCCGCCCTGGTCCCAATCCATACCGAAGCCGGCATTGGTGTCGAGCTTGTACTTCTGCCAGGCATAGCCGCCCAGCACATAGCCCAGCGTGCTCGGCGTCAGCAGGTAGCCAGCGCGCACGCCGACGTCGAAGCCGTAGGTTTCCTTGAGGTCGGCGCTGAGGCCACCCAGGGCGCCCACATCAAGCGACGTCTTGATCGTGCCGACATGGGCGTCGATCAGGCCGCCGAGCAGGAAGCGCTGCGAGACCATATAGTCGTAGCCGACGGTCGCCTGGCCGTAGATGCCTTCGCCGCCGATGCCGTTGAGCGAGGATCCCGGGAGGAAATCGCTGCTGAGCTTGTGCACATTGGCGCCGGCGCCGACGCCGAAACCGACATA
>NZ_RZSB01000726.1:0-3064 GCF_004023285.1 Mesorhizobium sp. M2A.F.Ca.ET.067.02.1.1 | reverse complement strand
TATACCGCACTTGCTGCCCGCTCAGGGTCCAAGAAACTCGCCATCATCGCCGTCGCAAGGAAGCTCCTGGTCGTCCTCAACGCCATCATGCGCGACAAAACCGCATTCGCGTGAACACAGTTGCCATGCCGTTATGCAGGCGCGCCTCTCACGGTGCAGAATTCTGCTCCGCTGCCGCTCTTGGATCAAGGTAACGGCATGGATTCCAGGGTCTCCGCGACGGAGCTTCGCTCCTGCTCCGCCCTGGAATTACGATCGCGATGGACGTTTCTGCCAATCTCCAACGCATACCGCCTGCCAACGCAAAAACGCAGCCAACCTTTCAAAATCCCTTTGTCGGGAAACCAGCCGCTCTCAACTAACCATTGCGCCAAGTCTGGTTCGGGTTCCCATTCACGGGCCGGCCTAGTAAACCCTTGCGCCATTGCAGCCGGTCTCGGGAGGTTCCGCTTGTCCAGTTCTGTCAGCGTCACGAATGACAACGGCGTGGCGGTGGTCACCATCGACAATCCGCCGGTCAATGCGCTGAGTTTTCATGTCCGCAAGCCGCTCTATGAGGCGCTTGCCGCGCTACGCTACGATCCTGCCGCCAAGGCGATCGTCATAGCCTGCGCCGGGCGCACTTTCGTCGCCGGCGCAGACATCACCGAATTCGGCAAGCCGGTCCAGCAGCCGGAACTACGCGCCATCATCGCCTTGCTTGAAACGATTCCCAAGCCGACAGTTGCCGCCATCCACGGCACGGCGCTCGGCGGCGGGCTGGAACTGGCGCTCGGCTGCCATTTCCGCATCGCCGATCGCGGCGCCAAGCTCGGCCTGCCCGAAGTAAAACTCGGTCTCTTGCCGGGCGGCGGCGCTACGGTGCGGCTGCCGCGCCTTGTGGGCGCCGCGAAGGCGCTCGCCATGATCGTTTCCGGAACGCCGATTTCGGCCGGCGAGGCGAAGGCGGCGGGGCTTGTCGACGCGGTCGTCGACCGCGATCTGCCGGCGGAGGCCGTTCGTTTCGCCCACGAAATGACTAACCGAGGCGGCCCCTTCGGGCCGGTGCGTGAGCGCAAGGACCGCCTCGCCGAGACCGATCTTGCCACCCTCGACGCCCAGGCCGCTGACCTCGCCAGGAAGGCGCGCGGCCTCGAAGCGCCAATCGCCTGCGCCGAGGCCGTGCGCAACGCCATCACCTTGTCTTTCGACGCAGCGCTTGCCGCCGAACGGCAGCTTTTCCAAAAGCTCGTTGCCGGCGATCAGTCGCGCGCGCAGCGGCATCTGTTCTTCGCCGAGCGCGAGGCGGCGAAGGTGCCCGGCAAGGACCTGCAGAAGCGTCGGCTCGAACGCGTCGGCATCATCGGCGCCGGCACGATGGGCGGCGGCATCGCCATGGCCTTCGCCGATGGCGGCCTGCCGGTGACCTTGCTCGAGACCAGCGATGAGGCGCTGGGGCGCGGGCTGGCGACGATCGAGAAGAACTATGCCGTATCGGTCAGCCGCGGTTCTTTGACGGAGGAGGCCAAGCAGAAGCGCCTCGAACTGTTCAAGGGCAGCACCGACTATGCCGACCTTGCCGATTGCGACCTGATCATCGAGGCCGTGTTCGAGGACATGGTCGTCAAGCAGGAGGTGTTCGGCAAGCTCGACACCATCGCCAGGCCCGGCGCCATCCTCGCCACCAACACCTCCTATCTCGACGTGAACGAAATCGCCGCCTCGACGTCACGGCCGCAAGACGTGCTCGGCATGCATTTCTTTTCGCCGGCTAACATCATGAAGCTCCTGGAGATCGTGCGAGCCGAAAAGACCGCGCCCGAGGTGCTGGCGACGGTCACTGATCTCGCCCGGCGCATCGGCAAGGTCGCGGTCGTCGTCGGCGTCTGCCACGGTTTTGTCGGCAACCGGATGCTGTCCGCGCGCGGGGCGGAGAACGAAGCGCTGCTGCTGGAAGGTGCCACCCCTGCCCAGGTCGACAAGGCATTCACCGATTTCGGCTGGCCGATGGGACCGTTCCAGATGGGCGACCTCGCCGGCCTCGACATCGGCTGGCGCAACCGCAAGGCGCGTGGCCAGACGGCGGTGATTGCTGATACGCTGTGCGAACAGGGTCACTTCGGTCAGAAGACCGGAAGTGGGTGGTACCGCTATGAGAGCGGCGCGCGGGAGCCGGTCGCGGACCCGGATGTGGAGGCACTGATCCGCGCCAAGGCGGCGGAGCTTGGAATTGCCCGGCGTGAGATCGGCGCGGAGGAAATCATCGAGCGCACGCTTTATCCCTTGGTCAACGAAGGTGCGCGGATTCTCGAGGAGGGGGTAGCAGCCCGCGCGTCCGACATCGATGTCGTCTGGGTCAACGGCTACGGCTTTCCCATCGGCAAGGGCGGACCGATGTTCTGGGCCGGGCTTGCGGGCGCGGGCAAGATCGTCGAGCGCCTGGAGTATTGGCACCGGCGGACCGGACGGGCGATTTTCGAGCCGGCGCCGGCGTTGAAAAGGTTTGCCGAGACGGGATCGTGGGAGGGCGCGGGCGGCGCCCCGTAACTTCGTCATTCCAGGGCGAAGCGAAGCGTAGACCCTGGAATCCATGCCGGAACTTCAAGCGAAGAATGCCACGGTGCAGAACAGGCATTGGCGCAGCCGTTGCTGGTTCTGCGCCGTTGAGGAGCGGATCCTCGGGTCTGCGCGCGTCGCTTCGCTCCTTGCCCCGCCCGTGGATGACGAACGCGAAAGCGCAACCAAATTTGACCATGTGGACAAATCTCACCCACCGTTCCATAGTCCCCGGCGTCTGACATTTTTGGAACGGCCGGCTCGACACGGCTGTCGAACAGAGGGGCACTTCATGGAAAACGACCGTAGCAAAACGCAACGCGCCGGCCTGTCGCGGCGCAACCTGCTGGAACTTGGCGCGCTCGGCCTCGCGGCCACCGTGCTGCCCAGCGCGGCCTTCGCCAAGGACAAGAAGCTGAAGGTGGCGGCGATCTTCGCCACGCCGATCGAGGAGCCGTGGGACAACCAGATCCATGTCGCCCTGCAGAAGGCCGAGAAGGAACTGGGCATCGAATACAAATGGCTGTCT
>NZ_RZSB01000725.1:0-3065 GCF_004023285.1 Mesorhizobium sp. M2A.F.Ca.ET.067.02.1.1 | reverse complement strand
CATCGACGCCGGCGAGGCCGGCCATCTCAACCACGACGCCGGCTTCGGCCCGTGGCCCGAGGGTTCGATGACCTTCGCCAAATTCCTGACGGAGTTGAAGCAGCCCTAAGGCTGACCTCAAGAGCCTATGGAATCCCGCATGCTCTTCAGGAGGGTCTTCGCGCCGATCGAGATCAGCGTGTGGTCCGAGCCCATGGCGAGCAGCCGATAGCCCATCGACACGACGCGGCCGGCAATTGCCGGCTCGATGACGTAGATCGCCGCATGCTTACCGGCCTTGCGCGTCCGCTCGGCGATCGAAGCGACCGCCTCCATCATGCTTTCCAGCGTCGAATTGACGGTCGTTCCGTTCGACCAGGCGATCGAGAAATCCGACGGACCGACGAAGATGCCGTCGACGCCGGGCGTGTCGAGGATGCCGTCGAGCGCCTCGAATGCCGCCCGCGTCTCGACCATCGCGAAGGCCATGGTGCGCTGGTTTGAATCGCGCAGCCATTCGGCATGGTCGCCCTTGCCGTGGCGCGGGAACGCATAAGTCGGCCCCCAGGAGCGCTCGCCCACAGGCGGATATTTCATCGCGGCGGCGAACTGCCGTGCGTCGGCCACCGAGTTCACCATCGGCGCGATCACTGCCTCGGCGCCGAAATCAAGCGCGCGGCTCGCCATGTCGAAGCGCCCGACCGGAATGCGCACCAGCGCGGGCTTGTTGGCGGCCAGCACCGGCGCCAGGCCGCGCAGCACGCTGTCCTCGTGGTGGCCGCCATGCTGCATGTCGAGGGTGACGGCGTCGAAATCCTGCTTGGCGATGATTTCCACCGTCAGCGCGTCCGGCACCCCGGACCAGGCGGTGAACAGCGTTTCGTCGGCGACCAGGCGGGATTTGAGCGACATCGGACCTTCCTTGATGACAACCCGCAGTTCAGCCGGAAACGACGGCAAAGGCAAAGAAAAACCGCCCGGTTTGGCCGGGCGGTCGATTGGTCCAGCTAGAATCCGGCCTCAGGCATTCTTGATCTGCTCGATGGCCTGGGCCATCAACTCGTCCATGGTGCGGCGGATCTGATGGTCGGACTGGTTGACGCCGGCGGCATCGAAATCCTTGCGAATCTTGCGGAAGACGTCGTGGTCGCCCGCCTCCTCGATATCTGAGACCACCACTTCCTTGGCATAGGCTTCGGCATCGGCGCCGGATTTGCCCAGCTTCTCGGCGGCCCACAGGCCAAGCGCCTTGTTGCGCCGGGCCGCGGCCTTGAAGCGAAGTTCCTCGTCGAAGGCGAATTTGCGCTCAAAGCCCTCTTCGCGGTCTTTCATGCTGCTCATGACGTCCCTCCGATCAATCCGATTCGCGTTCGCGGTGAATATGTGTGATGGGCAAGCACAAATCAAAAGGCCGCGACCCGGTCAATATACTTCGTCGCATGCTGCGCTGCGGCATTTCAGTCCCGAAAGCGGTTGATTCGCCGGATTTGGCGATTGAGCAAACCAGGCGATTGCGATAACACCGGCATTGAACGCCGCCGTCGCCATACTAATTTAGGCAGACGGACAGGAACCGGTCATTTGCCGCCTGCCCGCAGACCCAGAGAAAAAATCAAATGAAAAATCGCCGCCGCATTTACGAAGGAAAGGCCAAGATCCTCTATGAGGGCCCTGAGCCGGGCACGCTGATCCAGTTCTTCAAGGATGACGCCACCGCCTTCAACAAGAAGAAACATGAAGTGGTCGATGGCAAGGGCGTGCTCAACAACCGCATTTCCGAGCACATCTTCAATCACTTGAACCGCATGGGCATCCCGACCCACTTCATCCGCCGGCTCAACATGCGCGAGCAGTTGATCAAGGAAGTGGAGATCATCCCGCTCGAGGTCGTCGTGCGCAATGTCGCCGCCGGCTCGCTGTCCAAGCGCCTCGGCATCGAGGAAGGCACGGTGCTGCCGCGCTCGATCATCGAATTCTATTACAAGGCCGATGCGCTCGACGATCCGATGGTGTCGGAAGAGCACATCACCGCCTTCGGCTGGGCGAGCCCGCAGGAGATCGACGACATCATGGCCTTGGCCATTCGCGTCAACGACTTCCTTTCCGGCCTGTTCCTCGGCGTCGGCATCCAGCTCGTCGACTTCAAGATCGAATGCGGTCGCCTGTTCGAGGGCGACATGATGCGCATCGTCGTCGCCGACGAGATCTCGCCGGATTCCTGCCGGCTGTGGGATGTCGCCACCCAGGACAAGCTCGACAAGGACCGCTTCCGCCGCGACATGGGCGGCCTCGTCGAGGCGTATCAGGAAGTCGCCCGCCGTCTCGGCATCATCAACGAGAACGAGCCGCCGCGCCCGACGGGCCCGGTTCTCGTGGCCTCTTCCGATGCGCCCAAGGGCCTGAAGCACTAATACCGACCGGCCTGCCGGGCAATGGCAGGTCCACCGCCCGATCCATCACTTAGGAGTATCGATGAAAGCCCGCATCACCGTGACCCTCAAGAACGGCGTCCTCGACCCGCAGGGCAAGGCGATCGAGCATGCGCTCTCCGGATTGGGCTTCGACGGCGTCGGCCAGGTTCGCCAGGGCAAGGTGTTCGACATCGAGCTCACCGGAACCGACAAGGCCAAGGCCGAAGCAGATCTCAAGGCTATGTGCGACAAGCTTCTGGCAAACACGGTGATTGAGAATTACGCGGTGGAGATCGCCTGACATGAAATCAGCCGTCGTCCTCCTGCCTGGCCTCAACCGCGACCGCGACATGATCGCGGCGCTTACCAAGATTTCCGGCCAGGCGCCGGCCACGGTCTGGCAGACCGACACCGAGATCCCCGATGTCGACTTGATCGCCATCCCCGGCGGCTTCTCCTTCGGTGACTATCTGCGCTGCGGCGCGATCGCGGCGCGCATGCCGGTGATGCGGGCGGTCGCCGAAAAGGCCGCCAAGGGCGTGCCCGTCATCGGCGTCTGCAACGGCTTCCAGATCCTGGTCGAGGCGGGCCTTCTGCCCGGCGCGCTGATGCGCAACGCCTCGCTGAAATTCGTCTGCCGCCAGGTGAAGCTCGAGATCGCCAACGCCAACACCA
>NZ_RZSB01000724.1:0-3071 GCF_004023285.1 Mesorhizobium sp. M2A.F.Ca.ET.067.02.1.1 | reverse complement strand
ACGGAATAGGAGACAGGCACGTTCTCGAAGGTTTCGGAGTCCAGGTTGATCCAGACGCCGAGCACGCGGTCCTTGCGCCGCACCACGACCGGGCGCGGCGGCCCTTCGAGCACGACGACCACGTCGTAGCGGCCCTGTCTGGCGATCAGCGGGTCGGGATTTTCCAGCGATCCGAAGATGGTGAGGTCGGCGCCGGAGAAGCCCGCCGTGATGGAGATCGCGTCGGTCGAAAGGCCGATCTGGATGCTTTCGGTGGGCGGCGCCTGCGCCGTCGCCGGGGAAAGGGCAAAGAGCATCGACAACGAGGCGGCGGCTGCAAACGCTCTCAATCCCGCCATCAGTTGAGGCCCGCGGCGGACAGCGAATAGAGATTTGGCGGCGTCACGAAGAGATCGACGGCAAGGCGGATGGCGACGGCCAGCACCAGCATCGCCAAAAGCGCGCGCAGCTGCTCGCCGCGCAGCCTCTGGCCGGCCTTGGCGCCATATTGCGCGCCGGCGACGCCGCCGGCCATCAGCAGGAAGGCCAGGATCACGTCGACCGTCTGGTTGGTCGTGGCATGCACCAGCGTGGTGTAGGCCGACGTGAAGATGATCTGGAACAGCGAGGTGCCGATAACGACATTGGTCGGCACCTTGAGCAGGTAGATCAGCGCCGGCACCATGATGAAGCCGCCGCCGACGCCCATGATCGACGACAGGAAGCCGATCCCGGCGCCGAGCCCGAGCACCGGGATGACGCTGACGAACAGCTTGGAGGCGCGGAAGCGCATCTTGAACGGCAGCCGGTGGATCCAGTTATGCTGGCCGGATTTCTTCAGCACGGGCGCCGCGCCGCTGCGGCTGGCGCGCAGCGCGTTGAGGCTCTCGACCAGCATCAGCCCGCCGACCGTGCCGAGCAGCACCACATAGAGCAGCGAGATGAAGAGGTCGAGCTGGCCGAGCCGGCGCAACAGCGCGAACACGAAGATGCCGGCTGTCGAGCCGACGATGCCGCCGGCCAGCAGCACGCCGCCCAGCTTGAAGTCGAGCGTGCCGCGCTTGAAATGCGACAGCGCGCCGGAGAAGGAGGAGGCGATGACCTGGTTGGCGCCGGTGGCGACCGCGATCGCGGGCGGGATGTTGTAGAAGATCAAAAGCGGCGTGATGAGGAAGCCGCCGCCGACCCCGAACATGCCCGACAGGAAGCCCACCGCCGCGCCCATCGCCAGCAGCACGAAGACGTTGACGGAAATTTCCGCGATCGGGAGATAGATGCCCACCCGGCTGTCTCGATCAGTTTGTCTGTCGGCGCATAGTGCCGTCCCCGGACACTAAAGCACCGAAAAGCCAATTTTTTCTTGCGCCGGTGCGGCGGCGGGTCAAAACCCCGCCGCCGCGCCGAAACAAAAACCATCTCAATCAGTTAACAGGCAAATGTGTGGCAGGGCGTCGTGTATGCGACGCGCCTGCCGTTATTTCTTCGCCAAGAGCGCCTTGACGAGCGGCGCGTCGATCTCGCCGGTCGGCGTCATCTTGTTGTCGGTCTGGAAGGCCATGATCGCGGTCTTGGTCTTGCCGCCCATGACGCCGTCGGCGCCGCCGGCATCGTAGCCGTTCTTGTTGAGGATCAGCTGGATGTTCTTCACCGCCTTCTTCATGTCGATGCCGGCGGTGGTCTGCGGCGTGCTGTCCTGCCAGGATTCCGGAATGTCGGCCGAGTTGGCGGCGGCGTTGAGCGGCTTGGCCTTCCACAATTCCGTGGCGGCGCGCGCCCGCTCGAGCTGCTCGGGCCGCAGCGCATTGGCGATCTCGTCGCGCTTGGCTGAGGCGTCCTTGTCGCCGGTCTTGGCGACCAGGGCGAACCACTTGTAGGACTCTTCCAGGTTCTGCTTCATGCCGACGCCCTTGGCCGCCAGGATGCCGAGGTTGAACTGGCTGTCCTTGACGCCGAGGTCGGCGGCTTCCTGGAACCAGTGCGTCGCCGATTCATTGTCGGTCACCCCGTCCGCCGCCATGGCGAACAGCACCGCGAGATTGTGCATGGCGCTGGCGTTTCCCTGCTCGGCGGCGAGCTGGTAGTAGGTCTTGGCCTTCTTGATGTCGCGCGCGACGCCGATGCCCTTTTCGTAGAAATTGCCGATGCGGTATTCGGCCGGGGCGAAGCCGAGCTCGGCCGACTGCTCGTACCATTTGGCGGCGGCCTTCATGTCTTCCTTCACGCCGCGCGATTCAGCATAGCGCGAGCCGACCTCGAACAGCGCCTTGGCGTCGCCGCCGGCGGCGGCGTCGCGCAGCGCCACCGGACCGATTTCGGACGGAATGTCGAATTTGGCGGCTGCCGTCTGGCTCCCGGCCGGCGGCACGGTGCCTGTCGTGTCGGCGGAGGCTGCCGCAGGCGCGCTGGACGCGCCGCCGCCGGCTGCCGGACCGGCCGTCACGGGCTCCTTGGCCATCGGCTGCGTGTCGCCGTCCGTGTCCGTCGCAGTAGCAGCCGAGGCGGCGGGCTCGGATGGCGTCGCCGAAGCCATCGGCGCCGGTGCGGCAGGCGCTGCAAGCGCCACCGGCGCGGGTGCCGGTTCGGCCGGCGTGGCGGCTGCTCTTTCGGGACTTGCGGGGACAGATGCGGCCGGTGCCGTCTCTTGGACGGGCTCCGCCTGTCTGACGGGACGGGCAGGCGCGCTTTCGGGCTGTGCAGCGGCATCAATCTTCGGTGTGTCGGTCTTCTGCGTGTCGGCCTGCGGCGCGGCGGTGGCGTTGAGCGAAGCCGTATCGACCGTTTGCGTGGAGAGAGCAGGCTGGTTGTTGGCCGTCTCGACCGGATCGGACAGGAAGGCTTTGCCCAGCTGCAGACCGGCCAGAGCCATCATGATGGCCGCCGCAGCCATCAGGATCGGCTTGCGCCGCGCCTTGAGCAGGTCGCCGATCCGCAGTGCCTTCACCGGGCCGGTCATGGTCGATTGCCGCTTCAGCGTGTCGGCTTCCGCCGCTGCCGCCTGGGCAGCGCGCCGGGCCGCGGCGATGAAATCCGACTTAGCGGCATCGCTGTCGGTGCGCCGGGCCGGCTGCCCGCCGCGCTCGTCTCGCACCCGC
>NZ_RZSB01000723.1:0-3075 GCF_004023285.1 Mesorhizobium sp. M2A.F.Ca.ET.067.02.1.1 | reverse complement strand
GCCGGCAATGTCATGAACAGGGTGAACTCGACCGAGCGGTTCTGCAGGTTCGCGGCCTCGACGAGGTTGCCCGATTTCAGCGCCCGCGACAGCTCCGGCAACAGCACGATGGCGACGGCCACGCCGACGACGCCGAGCGGCAGTTGGTAGATGCGGTCGGCATAGGCGAGCGACGACACCGCGCTGTTCTGCGCCGAGGCGATCGCCGTGCCGATCAGCTGGTTGATCTGGGTGATGCCGCCGGTGATCGCCGCCGGCAGCGCCAGGATCAGCAGCCGCTTGACGTTGGGCGTCATCTTCGGACGGCGAAAGCCGATCGAGATGCCGGCATGGCGCACCGCGATCCAGACGATGGCGAGCTGCACGATGCCCGCCGCCAGCACGCCCCAGGACAGGCCGAAGCCGACATCATGCGCATCCAGCCCGTGATACCAGGCGTAACCCAGCACGGCGATCAGGATGATGTTGAGGAAGGCGGGCGCGATCGCCGCCGCGAAATAGCGGCGCAGCGAATTCAGCATGCCGGCCATCATGGCGCCGAGCGACATGCAGATGAGATACGGGAACATGATCGTGGCAAGCCTGACGGTCGTCTCGAACTTGCCGGGGATATCGGCAAAGCCCGGCGCCACCAGGTAGCGCACGATCAGCGGCATCGCCAGTTCCATGGCGATGGTGAGCGCCAGCAGCGCCGAAAACAGCACCCCGAACACTTCCTCCGAGAAGCGCTTGGCGCCTTCATTGCCGTGCTGCTCGATCTCCTTGGCGAACAGCGGCACGAAAGCGGCGTTGAAGGCGCCTTCGGCGAACAGCCGGCGGAAGGTGTTGGGAAACTGGAAGGCGGCGTTGAAGGCGTCGGCGACCGGCCCGGTGCCGAGCGCCGCCGCCATCAGCATCTCGCGGCCGAAACCCAGCGCGCGGCTCATCAGCGTGCCGGAAGCGACGGTGGCGAATTTCTTGACGAGGCTCATGCCGGGGATGACTGCCAGGGAAATTGCGTCAAATGGATGGTCACTCGGCCGCCGCCTTGGCCTTGCCGTTGCGTTCCGACGAATTGCCTTCCAGCGTATCGATCAGCCGCTTGTGGATGGTGGCCGTGCGCGTCGGGCTGTCGATCTTCTGTCCGGTCAGGTCGGTGACGTAGAATGTGTCGATGACCTTCTCGCCGAAGGTGGTGATATGCGCCGAGGCGATGTCGAGCGAAAGGTCGGAGAGCGTGCCGGTGATCTCGGACAGCAGGCCAGGCCGGTCCAGCCCCTCGACCTCGATCACCGAGAAACGGTTGGACAGCGTGTTGCGGATCTCGGCGCGCGGCGGAATCCTGAAAACCTTGGCGCCACGCCTCGGCTTGGTGCGCTTCTCGATCATCTCCGGCAGCCAGCTCTTGCCGGACAGCACGTCCTCGATCAGCCGGCCGACGCGCTCGGCGCGGCGCCGCTCGTCCTCATCGAGGTCGAACTCCCTCGAGATCAGGATAGTGTCCAGCGCCCGCCCGTCGGAAGTGGTGAAGATCTGTGCGTCGACGATGTTGCCGCCGGCCCCGGCACACGCCCCGGCGATGATCGAAAGCAGGCGCGGATGGTCCGGCGCCAGCACGGTGATCTCGGTCACCGCCTCGAATTCATGCGTCTTGACCATGGTCGCGAGCTTCTTGCCCGCCGCATCCGCCTCACGGATGAAGTCGGCGTGGCGCAGCTGGTCGTTGAGGTCGACCGTCAGCAGGTAGTTCTCATAGTGCTGCGCGACATAGCGCTTGCGCTCCTTGGCCGGCCAGGCCGAGAGCGCCTCGGCCAACCGTTCGCGCGCGGCGGCGGTGCGTTGCGCCCGCGACACTTCCGAGAAGCCGCCGGTCAGCAGCAGCTCGGTCTCGTAATAGAGCGTGCGGAGCAACTGGCCCTTCCAGCCGTTCCACACGCCCGGCCCGACGCCGCGTATGTCGCAGACGGTGAGGATCAAAAGCAGCTTCAGCCGCTCCACCGACTGCACGATCGAAGCGAAATCCTCGATCGTCTTGCGGTCGTTGAGGTCGCGCGTCTGCGCCGTCATCGACATCACAAGGTGGTTTTCGACCAGCCAGGCGACGGTCTCGGTATCGGCCGGCGACAGCCCCATATGCGGGCAGATGCGTCGGGCGATGCGGGCGCCGGCCTCCGAATGGTCTTCCGGCCTGCCCTTGGCGATGTCGTGCAGCAGCACCGCGACATAAAGCGCTTCGCGGCTCTTCTTCAGCCCCGGCATCAGCGAATGCGCCAGCGGGTGAATCTTCTCGCCATCGCCGCGCTCGATCTCGGCCAGCACGCCGATGCAGCGGATCAGGTGCTCGTCCACCGTATAGTGGTGGTACATCGAGAACTGCATCATGGCGACGATCTTGCCGAAGTCGGGGATCAGCCTGCCGAGCAGCCCGGCCTCGTTCATGCGCCTGAGATTGAGCTCGGCGTTGCGGTCCGAGGTCAATATGTCGAGAAACAGCCGGTTGGCCTCCTCGTCGCGCCGGAGCGACTTGTTGACCAGGCCGAGCGAGCGGGTGAGCAGCTTCAGCGCGTCGGGGTGGAACTCCAGCCCATGCTTGTCGGCGAACCAGAACAACCTCAGCAGGTTGACCGGGTCGCGTTCGAACACGCCATCGTCGGCGATGTTGATGCGGTGGTTGTCGACGATGAAATCGGACGTGCCGGCAAGCTTGCGCTTGCGCCGCTGGAAGGTGAGGAAGATGCGGTTGAAGCCAGGCACATGCTTGGCTTGCTCTTCCTCGAGCGCCGCGCAGAAGATGCGGGTGAGGTCGCCGACATCCTTGGCGACGAGGAAATAGTGCTTCATGAAGCGCTCGACCGCCGACAGGCCGGGATGCGTCGTATAGCCCAGACGTTCGGCGATCTCGCGCTGGATGTCGAAATGCAGCCGCTCCTCCGCCTTGCCGGTGAGGAAATGCATGTGGCAGCGCACCGCCCAGAGGAAATCCTCGGCCTTCTGGAACTCGCGATATTCGGCTTGGGTGAAGACGCCCTTCTCGACCAGCTCCTCGCCGGTGCGCACGCGGTAGAAATATTTGCCGATCCAGAACAGCGTCTGCAG
>NZ_RZSB01000722.1:0-3085 GCF_004023285.1 Mesorhizobium sp. M2A.F.Ca.ET.067.02.1.1 | reverse complement strand
ACGGTCAGGTAATGTGCAATGCCGACGACCATCTCAGATGCCCTCGCCCGTTTTGACCTTGCGGATTTCCATGCCTGTCGCCGGCGTGCGACCGACCTGCGCGGCGATCGACTGCCGCTTGACGCCCGGCTTGTGGCGCAGCGTCAGCACGATGGCGCCGATCATGGCGACCAGCAGCACCAGGCCGGAAATCTGGAAATAATAGAGGTAGTCCGTGTAGAGGATGTCGCCGAGCGCCGCCGTGTTGGAGCGCGTGGCGAGATCCGGCGTCGCCTTGGCGACCGTCGAGGCCAGCTGCGGCGCGAATGTGTAGCCGCCGAGCACGATGATCAACTCCGCCGCCAGGATCAGCCCGACCAGCGCGCCGATCGGCGCATATTGCAGGGCGCCCTGCTTCATCTCGGCGAAGTCGACGTCGAGCATCATGACGACGAACAGGAACAGCACCATCACCGCGCCGACATAGACGACGAGCAGGATCATCGCCAGGAACTCGGCGCCGGTCAGCATGAACAGGCCGGCTGCGTTGAAGAAGGTGAGGATCAGGAAGAGCACCGAATGCACGGGGTTGCGCGACGAAATGACCATGAAGGCCGACGCCACGGCGATAAAGGCGAAGAGGTAGAAAAAGGCCGCCTCTAGTCCACTCAGCATGGGTTCCCCCGGGTTCCAAATTTCGACTCCGACCCGCCTCCGGTTCGAAACCGCGTGTTCCTTAGACGGACGACGTTGCGCCGTCCACTTTCTTGTTCCTTCTCCCTGTTTACGGGGAGAAGGTGGCCCGAAGGGCCGGATGAGGGGTAACGCCAAGTTTCCAGAAGCTGGCGCCGCCCCTCATCTGCCTGCCGGCATCTTCTCCCCGTGAACGGGCAGAAGCACGCTAATCACCTATACGGCGAGTCCAGCGCGATGTTGCGCGCCAACTCCCGCTCCCAGCGATCGCCGTTCGCGAGCAGCTTTTCCTTGTTGTAGTAAAGCTCCTCGCGCGTCTCGGTCGCGAATTCGAAATTCGGCCCCTCGACGATGGCGTCGACCGGGCAGGCCTCCTGGCAGAAGCCGCAATAGATGCACTTCACCATGTCGATATCGTAGCGCACGGTGCGGCGCGTGCCGTCATTGCGGCGCGGGCCGGCCTCGATGGTGATCGCCTGCGCCGGGCAGATCGCCTCGCACAGCTTGCAGGCAATGCAGCGTTCCTCGCCGTTCGGATAACGGCGCAACGCATGTTCGCCGCGGAAGCGCGGGCTGGTCGGCCCCTTCTCATGCGGATAGTTGATCGTCTCCTTCGGCGCGAAGAACTGGCGCATCGACAGGAAGAAGGCGCTGACGAAATCCTTCAGCAGCAGCGATTTTGCGGCCTGGGCCAGAGCGGACATCACGCAAACCCCGTGATCTTGAGGAAGGCCGCGGTGGCGACGACCATGAACAGCGAGATCGGCAGGAAGACTTTCCAGCCCAGCCGCATCAGCTGGTCGTAGCGGTAGCGCGGCACGAAAGCCTTCACCATCGAGAACATGAAGAACGTCAGGCAGATCTTCAGCACGAACCAGATCACACCCGGTATCCAGGTGAAGGGCGCGAAATTGAACGGCGGCAGCCAGCCGCCGAGGAACAGGATGGTCGCCAGTGCGCACATCAGGACGACGGCGACATACTCGCCGAGGAAGAAGAGCAGGAACGGCGTCGACGAATATTCAACCATGTGGCCGGCGACGAGTTCCGATTCCGCCTCCACAAGGTCGAAAGGCGGGCGGTTGGTCTCGGCGAGCGCCGAGATGAAGAACACCACAAACATCGGCAGCAGCGACAGCCAATGCCAGTCGAGGAAGGTATTGGGCAAGCCGAGCTTGGTGCCGAGCCCATCCTGCTGCGACATGACGATGTCGGAGAGGTTGAGCGAGCCGACGCAGAGCAGCACGGTGACGATGACGAAGCCGATCGAGACTTCGTAGGACACCATCTGCGCGGCCGAGCGCAGCGCGCCGAGGAACGGGTATTTCGAGTTGGACGCCCAACCGCCCATGATCACGCCATAGACCTCGAGCGAGGAGATGGCGAAGACATAGAGGATGCCGACATTGATGTTGGCGATCGCCCAGCCGTCATTGACCGGAATGACCGCCCAGGCCGAGATCGCCAGTACCGCCGACACCAGCGGCGCCAGAAGGAACACGCCTTTGTTGGCGCCCGACGGGATCACCGGCTCCTTGAAGACGAATTTCAAAAGGTCGGCGAAGGCCTGCAGCGTACCCCACGGACCGACGACGTTCGGGCCGCGACGCAATTGCACCGCCGCCCATATCTTGCGGTCGGCATAGAGCAGGTAGGCGACGCCGATCAAAAGCACGACGATCAGCACGACCGACTTCAGAAGGATCAGCAGCGCCGGCAGCACGTAAATCGAGAGGAAAGTGTCCATGCTTATTCCGCCGCCTGCTTGAAGCCGCTCTTGGCCAGCGCCGAGCATTCAGCCATCACGGCCGACGCCCGCGCGATCGGGTTGGTCAGGTAGAAGTCCTTCACCGACGAGGTGAAGGTGCCCTTGTTCAAACGGCCGCCGAGCTTCGCCACCTTGGCAATATCGTCGCCGCTGCCGGCCCGCACCTGATCGATGCGGGCGAGATGCGGGAATTCGCCATAGAGCTTGGCGCGCAGCTGCGCCAGCGAATCGAAGGGCAGCTTCTTGCCGAGCACATCCGACAGCGCCCTGAGAATCGCCCAGTCCTCGCGCGCCTCGCCCGGAGCGAAACCGGCGCGATTGGTCTGCTGCACACGGCCTTCCGTGTTCACATAGGTGCCGGACTTTTCGGTGTAGGCGGCGGCCGGCAGGATGACGTTGGCGCGATGCGCGCCTGCATCGCCATGCGTGCCGATATAGACGACGAAGGCGCCGCCCGTCTTGGCCATGTCGATTTCGTCGGCGCCGAGCAGGAAGAGCACGTCGGTGTCGCCCAGCATGCCGGCGACGTTCTTGCCGCCCTCCCCCGGCACAAAGCCGACATCGAGGCCGCCGACGCGCGCAGCGGCGCTGTGCAGCACCGCAAAACCGTTCCATTCGGCCGTGACCGCGTTGACGGCGGTCGCG
>NZ_RZSB01000721.1:0-3087 GCF_004023285.1 Mesorhizobium sp. M2A.F.Ca.ET.067.02.1.1 | reverse complement strand
GTCCCGGACCTTCCTTGCCGGCGCCGGCGGCCAGCACTAGAATGGCAATGTCCTGGTCGTCCTCGATCAGCTTGTGGATCTCGTCGGTTGGCTTGCCCTCGCGCACCACCAGTTCCGGCTCGATGCCGACGCTCTGGCGTACCTTGTTGGCGTGGCCGTCGAGGGCTCCGCGCGCCGTCGCGTTTGCTTCCTCGCGCATGATCTTTTCCACGCCCAGCCAGTGCTGGAAGTCGTCAGGCTCGATGACATAGAGCAGCACCAGCACGCCGTTGGTGTGCTGCGCCCGCTTCGAGGCGTAGGCGACCGCGCGCTCGCATTCGGGCGTGTCGTCGATGATCGCCAGGAATTTGCGGCGATGGCCGGCTTCGCGGCTGAGGCGTTTGGAGACCATGTCTATCTGCTCGGTATCAATTCGGCCGCAATCTGCCACCGCCGCGAACCGGCGGCAAGCCACCGGCCGGCGTGGCGATGGTCCTGGAGCAATTCCAGGAAAAGTGTGAAGCGGTTTCCCGTCCGGAATTGCGTCGAAACAATTAGACCGGTCGGTCAGTCCTGCAGCAGGCCGATAATGTCGCGCACCGTCTTCATCGTGCCCTCGGCGATGGCGCGGGCCCGGTCGCCGCCGTCCTTGAGCACGGCGTCGACATAGGCGCGGTCGCCCTGGATGCGGCGCATCTCCGAAGCGATCGGCGCCAGCTTCTCGACCGCAAGGTCGGCCAGCGCCGGCTTGAACACGGAAAACTGTTGGCCGCCATATTCCTTCAGCACGTCTTCCTTCGAGATCTCGGCCAGGCCCGCATAGATGCCGACGAGGTTCTCCGCTTCGGGCCGGCTTTCCAGCCCGTCGACCTCGCTCGGCAAGGCCTCCGGATCGGTCTTGGCCTTGCGGATCTTCTTCGAGATGGTGTCGGAATCGTCGGTCAGGTTGATGCGCGACAGGTCGGACGGGTCCGACTTCGACATCTTTTTGGAACCGTCGCGCAGGCTCATGATGCGCGCCGCCGGACCGCCGATGACCGGTTCGGTGATCGGGAAATAGCCGTTCACGGTCTCCTCGCCGACCTGCATTTCGACGCCGACGCCGAGCGCCGCGATCTTCTCGGAGAAGTCGTTGTTGAACTTCTGCGCGATGTCGCGAGTGAGCTCCAGATGCTGCTTCTGGTCCTCGCCCACCGGCACATGGGTGGCGCGGTAGAGCAGGATGTCGGCGGCCATCAGGCTGGGATAGGCGAGCAAGCCGAGAGAGGCATTCTCGCGGTCCTTGCCGGCCTTGTCCTTGAACTGCGTCATCCGGTACATCCAGCCTATGCGCGCCACGCAGTTGAAGATCCAGGCAAGCTCGGCGTGTTGCATGACCCGCGACTGGTTGAAGACGATGTGCTTCTTCGGGTCGATGCCGGAGGCCAGGAACGCAGCGGTGATCGAGCGGGTCTGGTCGCCGAGGTCATGATGGACGAGCTGCGCCGTCAGCGAATGCAGGTCGACGACGCAATAGATGCAGTCGGACTGTTCCTGAAGGGCGACGAATTTCTTGATGGCACCGAGATAGTTGCCGAGATGCAGATTGCCGGTCGGCTGGACGCCCGAAAAGACGAGTGGCTTGAAGGGGGACATGAGTTCCTCATGGCTTGTGGAGGGCCGTTTCGCGCGCGGCGAAAGTCTTTCGACGGGCGCGCTTATGGCCGAAGGGGACAGCGGGATCAAGAGGCTGCCGGCTCAGCGCCTACAATCTTCCTATCTTGGGATTTGATCTGGCTCCCGTATCTCCCGTTCCGGGGTCCGCCATTGATGTATCTCGCATAGTTTGCTACATTGTGTTAGCTACATAGAGAAATGTAGGATAGCGATGACCATCAATATCAACAATAAGGAAGCGGACAGCCTGACTCGCACCTTGGCGAGGATCGAGGGTGTCGGCATCACCGAGGCCATCGTGATCGCCATGCGCGAAGCCTTGGAGCGTCGCCGCAATCGTGAGACGCCGTTGGAGACGGCTGCTCGGCTCAGGGCCGAATTTGGAATTGAGTTGAGCGAGCAGGCGCGCAAGCCGCTGCCTCGTTCGGTCTACGATGAATTGTCTGGCGACGACTGATGTTTGTCGACGCTGCAGCCATCGTCGCGATGCTAAGCAACGAGGTCGAAGCCGAGCGCTGCGCGCGAGCGGTCACGGAAGCGTCGGCACCGCTCACTTCCGCCATCGCCGTGTGGGAGGCGGCGATGGCGCTAGCGCGACCGGAAAAGCTAGCCATACCGGTCGTCAGAAGTGCGGAGATTGTGGGCCGCTTTCTGGAAGAGCGGGCAATTGCGTTGCGCGAGCTTCCGCCCGCACCCGAGGCAGCGTCGCTATCTATCGAGGCCGCGTCGCGGTTTCGCAGCAACGCCATGCGCCTGAACATGGCGGATTGTTTCCACTACGCTTGCGCCCACTACTACGCAGTTCCGATGCTTTCCACCGCCGACGAATTCAGGCTCACTGATCTGGAGACTGTTTCGTGACTGGCGGCGCAGATTTTGCCTCGCCCCGCTTCACGTTCCTGCGGATCATGCCGAATTCGGCGCCGCCGGTGCCGAAGGCGGCGATGAAATAGAGCGCCGCACCCCCGCCGACCAGCGCGAACAGCGTCGTCGCCTTCACCACCAGGGGCGAGCCGGGCCCTAGCCTTGCGGCGAAGTAGTGCTCGGCGAAGTAAAGCGCGGTCGCCATGATCACCGCCGACAGCACCAGCCTTGGAATGCGCTTCAAGAGCGGGATGTCGCGGCCCCAATGACCGCGGCGGATCAGCATGGCGAGCAGCATCAGCGCGTTGACCCAGCCCGCGACGGCCGAGGCCACCGCTATGCCCGGCGCCCCCATGGACGGGAATAGGGTGAGCGCCGTGGCGACGTTCACGCCGACCGAAATGGCTGCGAAGATCATCGGCGTGCGCGTGTCCTCGCGCGCGAAATAGCCCGGCGTGAAAGCCTTGATCAGCACGAAGGCGGGCAGGCCTAGGCCGAAGATCGCCAGGATCGAGGCGACGATCGGCGTCGAATCGTTGGCGGCGAAAGCGCCGCGCTCATAGACCAGCCGCACGATCGGTTCCGACA
>NZ_RZSB01000720.1:0-3106 GCF_004023285.1 Mesorhizobium sp. M2A.F.Ca.ET.067.02.1.1 | reverse complement strand
CCCGCCGCAAAGCACCACGCCGCGGCCGCCATTGGCCTTCTGCAGCGCCGTCGCGCCGGCCTGGATCGACAGGCGGCCGGCGACTTCCGACATCGGCGCGAGCAGCGGCAGGCCGCCGCGATCATCGGTCACGGTCTCATAGGCAATCGCGGTGACGCCCGAAGCGAGAAGACCCTTGGTCTGCTCCGGATCCGGGGCAAGGTGCAGATAGGTATAGAGGATCTGGCCGTCGCGCAGCTGCACCCATTCATTTGGCTGCGGTTCCTTGACCTTGACGATCATGTCCGACTTGGCGAACACGTCGGCCGCCGTCTTGGCGATGGTGGCGCCGGCGGCGCGATAGGCGTTGTCGTCGGCGCCGATGCCGGCGCCGGCGCCGGTCTCGACCAGCACGTCATGGCCGTGCGCGACATATTCGCGGACCGAGCCGGGCGTCAGGCCGACGCGATATTCATGGTTCTTGATTTCCTTGGGGCAGCCGACACGCATCTTTCTTCTCCTGTCCACGCCCTTTCAGGGGCGCTCTCCCTGTCGTTGGTGCATGCCATCAGCTCCGGAACGCCGCGCGATTTGGAGGCGACACGCAATAATCGCAGTCAACCACGAATCGTTCCGTATGTGTTTGCGAATGCACTTGCGGCAAGGATCGCTCTTCGATAATCGTTGCGCAAAATAGCCGGAAATTCGCAGGAACCACGAAAAATGCCGCTCGACAGGATTGATATCGCCATTCTGGAGACTTTGCAGAAGGATGGCCGGATACCCAATGCGGCGCTTGCCGAGAAGGTCGGCCTTTCGCAATCGGCCTGCTCGCGCAGGCTCGACAACCTGGAGAAGTCCGGAACCATCCGCGGCTATCACGCGCGGCTTTCCAACAGCGCGCTCGGCCACCAGATGACGGCGATCGTGCACATATCGCTGTCGGGGCAATTCGAAAAGACGCTGTCGGATTTCGAGGCGGCGATCAAGCGCTGCCCTAACGTGCTCTCCTGCCATCTGATGTCGGGCGAATACGACTACATCCTGCGCATCGCGGCGAAGGATCTCGTCGACTATGAGCGCATCCACAAGGAGTGGCTGTCGGCGATGCCACATGTGACCAAGATCAACTCGTCCTTCGCGCTGCGCGAGATCGTCGATCGCACGGCAGTCGGGCTGCGGCCGGAGATGGCCTAGGCGCTGACCTCCGTCACCACGTCGCTCATCGAAATATCGTGTGGCTGCGGGTAGATGGTGGGGATGCGCTGCAATTCATAGCCGACGCCGATCACCAGCGGCCTGAACGGCATGGCGGCCAGCGTGCGGTCGTAAAAGCCGCCGCCATAGCCCAGCCGATACTTGCCTGGATCGATGCCGACGATCGGCGAAATCACGATGTCGGGCAGGACGGGATCGCCTTCGGCCGGGATCGGAATGTTCCAGACACCCTTTTCCAGCCGGTCGCCCGGTCTGTAGGCGCGAAACACCAGCGGCTGACCCTTCTCGATGACGACAGGCAGCGCGGTGCGGCCGCCGCGCTCATTGATCGAAGTCATCCAGCCGCGCAGATCCGGCTCGCCGCGAAACGGCCAATAGAGGCTGACCATCCGGCCTTCTATGTCGCCGATCAGCGCGTCGAGGCCGACCGCGATACATGCCGACATGGCGGCGCGCGCATCGGCTGAGACGGCAAGGCGGGCATTGATGAGCCGCTCGCGCTCGGCCTTGCGCCAACGCCTGATATCCGTCCAATCGGACAGCGGCTCCCGGTATTCCGGATCGAGTTCATGCATGAAGCAGGGCGGTGATGCGTATTGGGCCGGCCCTTCGTCGTCGCGATTGTCAGCCATGATAGGCTCCTGTCATGGGGTCTCACGCTATACCTGCGGCAGCACGCGCTACATATGCATTCACGACGCCGCGCGACGACTCTGGGGCATGTTTCCAGCCGGCAAGATGTTGTTGCAGCGCACAAAATACCTACATTCTATGTGGTAGTTTTACACCGCGAGGTGGATGAAATGAGCGAAGCCAGGCATCATGTCGTGGTCGTCGGCGCCGGATTCGGCGGGCTCGAACTCACCCGTGCGCTGGCTGGCGTGCCGGTGCGCATCACCATGATCGACAAGCGCAACCACCACCTGTTTCAGCCGCTGCTCTACCAGGTAGCGACGACGTCGCTGGCGACCTCGGAGGTGGCCTGGCCGATCCGTCATCTCTTACGCAGGCGCAAGGACGTGACGACGCTTCTCGGCACTGTCACCGGCGTCGACCGCGCCGGCAAGCGCGTGCTGCTCCAAGACGGCAGCTCCGTTCCCTACGACACGCTGGTGCTTGCCACCGGCGCGCGCCATGCCTATTTCGGCCATGATGAATGGGAACCGTTCGCGCCGGGGCTGAAGACGCTCGAGGATGCCACAACGATCCGGCGCCGCATCCTGCTCGCCTTCGAGCAGGCCGAACGCGAAACCGATCCCACCAGGCGCCAGGCGTTGCTGATGTTTGTCATCGTCGGGGGCGGCCCGACGGGCGTCGAGCTCGCCGGCACCATTGTCGAACTTGCGCACGACACGCTGCGCGGCGAGTTCCGCAACATCGACACACGCCAGGCGCGCGTCGTGCTGATCGAGGCCGGCGACCGCATCCTGGCCAATTTCGCGCCGCAGCTTTCCGACTACGCCCGCAAGGCGCTGGAGCGGCTGGGCGTCACCGTCGAGCTCGGCCGCCCCGTCACCCGACTCGACGCCGAGGGCGTCGTCTTTGGCGACAAGCAGCTACCGGCAAGGACGATCATCTGGGCCGCTGGCGTTGCCGCCTCGCCTGCGGCCGAATGGCTGGGCGCTTCCGCCGACCGGGCGGGCAGGGTGCTGGTCGAACCCGATTTGACCGTGCCGGGCAGCCCGGACATTTTCGTCATCGGCGACACCGCGCATGTGCTGCGGCCGGATGGAAAGCCTGTGCCGGGTGTGGCGCCCTCGGCCAAACAGGAGGGCAAGCATGTCGCCGCGACGATCAAGGCGCGGCTTGCCGGCGACACCGCCGCGCGGCCTTTCCAATACCGTCATGCCGGCGATCTGGCGACGATCGGCAAACGCGCCGCCGCGATCGATTTCGGCTGGATCAAGCT
>NZ_RZSB01000071.1:0-13759 GCF_004023285.1 Mesorhizobium sp. M2A.F.Ca.ET.067.02.1.1 | reverse complement strand
GCATCTTCCGCCCATGCCAGCAGCTACGCCGCCAGAGCGTCATCCGCAGCCTGCTTGATCAGCCATTCGATGTGATTTGACCACATCTGCAACACCTCGCGCTTCTCCTTGACGTTGCTATAGAGATTGTAGATTTCGCCAATGTCTGTCAAGGACGCCGCCTTGTGATTCAGTATGTGCTCGATGACGTGTGGCAATACCTGCCGCCTGCCGAGATTTGTCGCGAGCGTCCTGCGCAGATCGTGAAGGGTCCAGTTCTCCAAAGCCACCCCGTCAGTATTGACCTTGCCGTCTAGAGCCTTCTTGCCCTTCGCGTAGCCTGAGAAGTGGCTTCTTTCGTTGCCCCTCGCAGGGAAAAAAACGTGTCATTGGTCTTCGGTACCGTCTGGGGGACCGACACCGCCAGTGTGGACAGCGGAATAAGCGTAGGCTCTTCGTTCTTCGTGCGGTCACCCGATAGTTCCATGTTCCGGCTTCAAGGTTGAGGACCAACGCATCGCGGCAACTTCCGTACGCCTCTGTCCGGTCAGAATGAGCAGTTTGACGATGGAGCCGAACGAATAGCCGATATCGCCCGGTTCGGGCTCACAGCCCGTTCATATAGCCGCCAGTTCGGCATCGTTCACCACTCGCTTGCGCTTGACGATCGGGGCCGGATCCGGATTTTCCAATCCCTCGCGGGGAAACCGCGGATGAGCCGTTGCGGCGGTTTGCGACACCAGTTGAAAAATGCCCGCATACACCAGAAGGCCGTGTTAGCCGCTTGCGGGTGACCCCCGGCGACGATCTTCTTGGTGATGTTAGCAATGTCGGTGTCGATCACATGGTGGATAGAGCGACTCCCGAGGGCAGGCACAAGATACCGGTTCAGGCTGGCCTCGACCAGTGCGGTGTTTTGAGGGTCGTTACTCGGCGGCCTGGAGGTGACCGCCATCGCCGTCCTCGGTATCGTCAGCGCTGATATGCGCCTGATCGGCAAGGAAGGCTGGCAGTTCCGATGGAGCTATGCTGGAATTTGGGTGACGAGGCTGATCAAGCGGCGCTCTGCGGCTTCGTTTCGATGACCTGGATTCCGTCCAGGAACCGGCACCTGCGATGAGTTTCGGCAACTGATTTTGTCCTTTCAATCGTCGCCACTTCCTGGCCGCGGCCAACAGCTTGAAGACCATCAGCTGGGCGGTTTTCGAGGATAGCGAGCCCTTGGTACGCACCGTGCGATAGCGAACGGTTGCAAAGACGCTTTCGATGGGATTGGACGTTCGCAGATGATCCCAGTGTTGGGCGGGGAAATCGTAGAGCGCCAGCGACGCAATATGATCTTTCGTCAGGCAGTCGACCGCCTTGGCATACGCCTCGGCCTCCATCTCGATCGCATGTGCAAGCAATTTGCGCGCGCCGCTGCGAAGTACATCCGTCAGGGTATCATCGATTTCGTCGGGCTGACGAAGGCGAACAATGTGTTGATAGTCTCGTTCATGGCGTATCACTCTCCTTGAGAGGTACTGGCAGGCTTCATCACCCGCCTCGATACGCCGCTCTCCTCAAGCCGCCATCATCCAGTTTCCGCCATGGCTCCCCCTGATTGATCCGCTTCACCTGTGCAACTGCACAGGCTGCCCTAGCGGGGAGATTGGCCTCCAATGGCGAAAACTTGCCGCAGGAGACCCTCCGATGACCGTGCCTATGGCGCCGCCGCTACGACAACTTGCCGACAAGCAGCGTGCGATCCACTGCCGCGCTACTGCGCCTTCAAGGGACGTCTGGATCGCGACGCAGGAGCCGATGACCGTTACGGGATCAATTCCAGGTCGCGCTGGCCGTCGCTGTGCCAGTTCGACGGTCTGGTGGCAATTTGGGCACATCTTCTGTCGCCGACAGTGGCGATGGCTGACGCTTCAACGAAACGGGGTCTTCGACGTCTGCTGCCTTCGCCGATGCTTTGCGAAGTGGCATAATGTTTCGACTCACGCAGGCGCGGGCAGGGGATGTCAGTCATGAATCTCCTGACTGGCGCGGATCAGGCCGATTGGCGGGATGAAAGATCATACGACTACACCGCTGGCCTGACGCTGCGGGAGTGGGCTTGGGAGTTCTTACGCCGCAATCCAGCGTTCCAGCGCGATCTGACCGCTGCGCGCCAGCATTGCAAGACTTGGTCTCTCCAATCCTTTCTCGATATGGTCGCGTCGGCCGGCGACCTGTCACGCTGGGGTGTTCTGTTTCGCGGAGTCTTGTGGCCGCGCTTCGGTCGTATTCTGGTGTCCGCTCTGGTGCGTCCATGTGCTGCCGGTCATTGCGGAACGGTTGCCTGCCTCGTCGCCGACACCGCCGTTCGAACTCTCGGCATTGCCCTGTCGTGCAATCGTCCTGCTGGCGCCCGACAAGAGCCAGCATGTTCTTCTTCGCAATGCGGACCACGCGCTGCAGCTCGCCGTCTCGGGCGCGAATATCCTCCACCCTGTTTGCCTGCATACGCAAGCCATCTGGCCCGCGGTGCTTTTAAAGCATCGACTGAGGGGACTGGAGTGCCTCAATGCTCTCAGTCTAGGGCAACAGTTGCCCCCCCGCTTGTTTGCGCCGGAAAAGCGCGGCGTTCGTTTGTCCTTCGTTCTTCGTGCGCTCGACGGTTCGCTCGCCGGAGCACCTCATCGCGAGCTCGCCGAAGTTCTCATCGGTCAACGGCGCGTCCATGCCGACTGGGCGGATCCTCGCGATCATCTGCGCGACCGCATCCGTCGGGCCGTCTCGCGTGGCCGCGCGCTCATGAATGGTGGCTACAGAGATTTCCTAATTTGAAAAGCGACAGTCCGCGCTGTGCGTCGGTGGATGAACGTTCGCTCGCAGCTGTACCCGTCACCAACAGTCCGCCCGCCGACAGGACTGCATGGCGCCTTGCAAGTGCGCTCTGGTCTAGCTTGTCGATGCCGAAATGAGATGGGCGAGGGTGCCAAGGCGGTGGTTCATTAGGGCCGGCCTCGACCTGGACGCACATCATTGGTCGGAAAGCGGCGTGCACCGCAATGTCGCCATAGCAGCCAAGATCCTTTGAGTCCGGACCTGCAGTCCTGTTGGACCGGCGGGTGCAACAATATGGAGGGATTTGAGGCCTCACACCGTTCCCTGGTCGACAGCTCGGTCAGACATAGCACCCACCGCTTGATTATGGAAATGGTGTGCCTGGAGTGCAGCGAGTAGCGGCTTGCTGCGCACTGTCCTAAGAATAGCAGTCATGACCCGTCTGGGGGTCTGCAACACGACGATTCAACCGCTTGGGCATTGTCGCATATCCCACAATGTAGAATGCGCAACAGGGCAAAAGCTGATCCATCGGCGGTTTATCAATGCTTTTTTGCTTGGCACGGCACATGCAACGCAATGGGCAAAAGGCGCACGAACTGAGTGGCCCATCGGCCCTAGGAGCGCTGACTTATGCCCTCCCAAGGCATGTCCGGCCCGGCAGCGAGCTCAGTCTCCTGCCGGGCATCCGTGTTTCAGGTCAACGGCGTTTGGAACTTCCAATTAGGTGGCGGCATTGACCGCAGGCCGCCCCCCCGGTGGGGCGGAGAGACAGTGCAGCAGGTTTCAAATCCCGCCCATGCAAAGATATTTCATTTCCAGATAGTCCTCGAGGCCATGACGGGAACCCTCCCGCCCGATGCCGGATTGTTTGATCCCGCCAAACGGTGCCGCCTCCGAGGACATGCGTCCCGTGTTGATGCCAACCATGCCATATTCCAGAGCCTCTGCCACACGCCAGACCCGCTTCAGGCTTGAGGCATAGAAGTATGCGGCGAGGCCGTAGATCGTGTCATTGGCCTCGCGCACGACCTGATCCGCATCGTTGAAGCGAATGATCGGCGCGAGCGGCCCGAATGTCTCCTCTTGCGCGACTGCCATGACGCTGGAAATCTCGGTGAGGACCGTGGGTTCGAAAAACGTGCCATTCTTGCCGATACGCTGGCCCCCGCATCGTATTGTGCCGCCTTTCGCAATGGCATCTGCGATGTGAGACTCGATCTTGGCCAGAGCATGCTTGTCGATGAGCGGTCCGATGTCCACTCCGGCATCGAATCCGTCGCCAACCGACAAGTGCCGGATTCTTTCCACGAATTTCTTGACGAACTCATCGTGAACGCTCGATTGGACGTAAATGCGGTTCGCGGAAACGCAGGTCTGGCCGGCATTGCGGAACTTCGCCTGGACCGCACCGTCAACAGCACCGTCAATGTCGGCATCATCGAAGATGATGAAAGGTGCATTGCCGCCGAGTTCAAGGCTGACCTTCTTGATCTGGTCAGAGCACTGACGCATCAGCAGCCGTCCGACCTCCGTCGAACCGGTGAAGCTGATCTTTCGAATCTTGGAATTGGTGCAGAGTTCACGGCCCACGCGATCACCTTCGGACGCATAGATCAGGTTGACCACGCCATCGGGAAAGCCGGCCTGATGGGCGAGGGCGAACATTGCGCCAGCCACAAGCGGCGTCTGTTCAGCGGGCTTGAGCACGATTGTGCAGCCCGCAGCCAAGGCCGGCGAGATTTTGCGCGCCACCATGGAGGCCGGGAAATTCCATGGCGTGATCGTGCCAACAACGCCGATGGGCTGCTTGATCACTAGCATTCGGCGGTCTGTCGAGGGTGCCGAGATCGTCTCCCCATAGACGCGATTGGCCTCTTCGGCATACCATTGCAGATACGCCGCCGCATGCGATACCTCTGAAATGGCTTCGGCAAGCGGCTTGCCCATTTCCGCAGTCAGAATCGCGGCGAGATCGCCTGCATGGTCGATGATCAGCTGATGCCATCGCCAAAGAACGTCGCTACGTTCTCGGGCCGTCAACGCGGCCCATCCCGACTGCGCAACATAGGCCTTGTCTACCGCAGCACGTGTCTCCTCCACGCCCATATCGGGAAGCTCTGCCAAAACTTCGCCGGTCGACGGATTGACGACCTCGAACGTCTTATTGCCAACTGGTCTGCCGAGTGCCGGCAGGCGGTCGATGGCTCCAAACAGGTGCGGGGATTTCAGGCGACGGATCATCGGCAGGCACAGGGGCAATACCGGATTCCTCCTCAACGCAGCGAACATCCAGGTCGACGGGCCGTCAGTGTGTATTCTGCACCAGTGGGTTCGTCGTAGGGCCTCGGCAAAGCAGCTGGTAGACCACGCTAGCCCGATGAAAAGACAGCAGTTTCGTTAGTTTGAGTGCCCGCGGTTCATCAATTGATGGATTAAGCAGTCGGATGTTTGCTTCATCCACCATGCCTGCTGGTGGCGTGCGACTGAATTCTGCAAAAAGGCGGCATACATGCTGAGGAGCGCCATTTCGGCGAGAGGCCGCCGGACCGCCAATGCCGCGCAAGGTCGGCGAAAACGACTCCGCGCGTCTGCATGATCTGCTTGGCCCACGGGCCTCCAACGCTCTTCCCACGAGAAGCCCCGATGAAGAAGGAAGGTGTGATGAGTTTCTTTACTCATCCTTGCCGCCCAGCGGCGGGCCGACCACCAAAATGGCGGGCTCGGCCGAAAGCAGCTTTTTGGCCGCCGCCTTGACCTGTTTGAGCGTCACCCGACCGATGCTGCGGGCGCGACGCTGGTTGTAGTCGACGTCGGCCTTGTGAATCTGCAAATCCAGGAGCCGGTCTGCAATCGAGCGGGTCGAGCCCAGTTGGTCGATGGCATAGGCGCCGATCAGGTGCTTCTTCGCCGCCTTGAGCTCGGCCCCGGTCGGTCCTTGCTGCGCCATCTGCTTTACCACATCTCGCACGATGCTCAGTGTTTGGGCAGCGCAGTCCGAGCGTGTCTCTGTCGTAACCAGAAGCGAGTCAAGGGTTAGTTCAGAGCTGACGTGATAGGCAAGGCCGCGTTTTTGACGTACCTCCTCGTAAAGGCGGGAAGTCAAGTATGAGCCGCCAAGGATGTCGTTCAGCAGCACGGCCGCGTAGAAATCCGGCGCGCTAGGCTTCACGCCAGGCCAGGCCAACGTCAGCGAAGTCTGCGGCAGGTCGTAGTTCTCCTCCACCAGTTGACCGAGTTTCGGCGCGACATCGTAGACGGGGACGAGGGTTTGTTGCTCAGGCAAATCACCAAACAGCTGGTCAAGCCTTTCCCTCAACGTGTTCGCGTCAATGTCACCCACCACGGCAATATGGAGCCCGTCGCGAGCGAAAATGGCCTGGTGGAAGGCGCGGAGGTCGGACGGCGTGATGCCGGGGAGGCTCTCTTTTGTGCCTTCTCCCGGCCTTGAACAAGGATGCGCGCCATAGATCGCGCGCAGCCATTTGCGCTGAGCGATGGCGTTAGGGTCTCGCTCGCTGCCGACGATGCGGGAGACAATCTCGGCGCGGACGCGATCGATCGGCCCCTGCTCGAAGCGCGGCGCGTTCAGCGCGAGCCGAAGCAGGCCGAACGCCGCGTCCTGCTTTTTGGAAAGCATGCACATCGATCCGTAGATGTCGTCGCTTTGCGCGTCCAAACTCATTTCGGCGCCGGCATGGTCGAGCTTCACCTGGAAGGCACCGCTGTCGTAATGGCCAGCGCCTTCGATGAACAGGCCGGCCATCAGTTTGGCCATCCCCTCCTTCCCGACCGGGTCCTGCTTGGTGCCGCCCTTGAAGGCAAAGCCGATGTTGACGATTTCCACTGTGTGGTCCTCCACCAGCCAGGCGATGATGCCCTTTTCGGACTTCACCTCCTGGATGTTCATCGCAGCATGGGGCCGAGCGCCGAGCGTCATCTCTTGATTCTCCGTCTTGGGCAAGAGATAGCCCGTGGTCGAACGGTCGAACGCGAGATAGCGGGCGGCAACTGCTTTGATTTGCTCGGGGGTAACCTTGCGGATGCGATTCGGCCGTTCCTCGACATCCTTCACGGTACCGCCGGTGGCCAGCGTCGAGCCGTAGATGCTGGCGAGCCAGTCCAGGTTGTCTTCCGCAAAGATCATATTGAGCAAATAGTGGTCCTTGGCCTTGCCTAGTTCCTCGTTGCTGACACCATCCTCGGCAATGCGGGCAACTTCGGCAGCGGCCGCCGCTTCGAGATCAGCCAGCTTGGCATCGCCGCGCGGTGCGCCATAGATGGCGAACTTGGTGTCGTCGAGCACAGTGCCCTGGAAATAGACGCGGGCGCTGGAAGCGATACCTTGCTGGACAGCGAGCGCCTGGTAGAGCCGGCCGCGGTTACCGCCGCCGAGAATTTCGGCCAGCAGGTCGAGCGCTTCGGCCTCGCCCGGCTTGGCGGTGTGGTAGGACGGCACCACCCACTGCGTCGAAAAACTGGGCACGCTGACGCGGGCGTCTGAGAGCGTGACGGTGCGCCTGGTGTTCTGCTCGGGCTCAACCGGCCGGATGCGCGGCGGCAGGTCAGGTCCGCGCGCCACCTTGCCATAGGTCTTTTCGGCCAGCGCCCGCACCGTGTCCGGTTCGACATCGCCGGCCACGATCAGCACGGAGTTGTTGGGCCAGTAGTACTTTTCATAGAAGACGGTGGCGTCGACGCGGTTCAGCTGCTCGATCTCCTGCATCCAGCCGATGATCGGGATGCGATAGGGGTGGTTCTGCCACAGCGTCGCGTCGATCTCCTCATGGAGAACGTCCTGCGGGTTGGTGTCGGTGCTTGAGCGGCGCTCCTCGATGACCACATCGCGCTCGGTCTTGACGACATCGTCGGTCAGGATGAGGTTTCGCATTCGGTCGGCCTCGAAGCTCATCATCAGCTCGAGCGCCGACGGCGCCACTGTCTGATAGAAGGCGGTGTAGTCGGAGGAGGTGAAGGCGTTGTTGGAGCCGCCGATCTCGAACACTGCGCGGTCGAATTCGCCGCCCGCATGGTTGGTCGTCGCCTTGAACATCAGATGCTCGAAGAAATGGGCGATGCCGGATTTGCCCGGCGGCTCGTCGGCGCTGCCGATCTTGTACCACACCATGTGGGTGACGATCGGCGCCCGGTGGTTGGGAATGACGACCACCTCCATGCCGTTGTCGAGCACGAAATCCCTCGCCTTGCCGTCCTCCCATGCGACGGGGATCGGAGCCGGCCCCGCGCCGACCAACTCGGACGCAACGGACGTCCTGCGAAGCCCATGAGTGCGGGGCTTGCTTGGTAGTTCTGGTAGGGAGAGTGGGGTTATGGGCTGCGTTCCTGGCAAAGTGATCTGTTCCTCATTTTGAAGGATCTATGTCTCCCGAACGCCTATTGGGAGAAAGTGGATCGGCACGCGACGCCGAGCCACATGAGCCGTCAGCGTGTTGCTGGGCCTGACGCGAGCCTCATCTTTGGATGCGTCCGGGAAACTTTCGGCATGGTGAGGCCATGGGAAGTCTGCTCGTTATCCATTGGGTGTTTGCGGATACCTGAGCATGCCCCGTGCCAAGTAAGAAAGCCCCGATTCGCAAGGTTTGATCCAACCTTGATACTTGCGATATCCGACATTGTCGGGCATCCGACAGAAAGCGCCTTTCGCCGGCGCGCCGGCTATGACGCTCGCCTCCTCCGGCGTGACGACGATCCTTTGGCGGGCGCCGCGCACACCGATCTGCCCGCCTATCAGCACCGCGACATCGAAGGACAGCGCGATCGTGACTGGATGGGTCTTACGCAAACATGCAGCAGTGCCACCGCGATCAGGACTTCATCCGCCCCACAAAGACCCGAGCGCGAGGGACGACGTGTAAGGCTAATGATGCCGCGCATAAAGAGGTAAGGTCCCTCGTCGTACCGGCGAGCCCCTTCGCTGGGTCTCGCGAGGGTCTGGTTTGCGAACGTCGACCGACAGCATCACGGCATGGGCGGCCCCATCGGTAGGCAAGCATTGACCGTGCCATCAGCGTTGAGGCAGCGCAGAGCCCAATTTCCCGGTGCCAGCCGGTACGTTGGAGCTTCAACTGTGGCCAGCCAAGCGGGCCGAGGCCGTGAAACTCCTGATACCCTGGACCGTCCGGATTGCAACGCACGACGCCTTGGTCTCGCGCCAACGTCCATTGACGCTCAGCGAAGCATCATGCGGACGAGCTGGGAAAGCTTGGCCGGGCCGGCGCCTTCCCAGGCGCATGGGACGCGCGACGACCCATGTGGACCTTGGATTTCACTACGCACTTACGCTGCTTTGGCCTTGTCAGCAGCCTGAGCATAAAGCGTGCTCAGCTTTCAGGGCGAGCCTCTTTCATGTTGATAGCATCTGTCGTCATTCAGGATCGCCCCATTTTCGCATGCCGCTTGCAGCTTTCAGACTGTTGTCAGCCAGGGCCGCCATAAAGGGTCTCGTTTAACGCATTCGGGAGGCTTCATCACTCGACCACATTAATTTCGGGCGGTTCGCCGGCGCTCCGAATGGCACTTAACACCAGATCCTCTCCAAACCCGTGATGATCCAAGAGGAAAACGAAAAATCCCTAAATCATAAAAAAGCACCGATACGGTCGGCTCCAGGCTGATGAAATTGCGGTCTCACTGGCCACGCACGATACTTGCGATGGCGATGGCCATTGCAAAGGCCGGTCAAGCACCCAAGACGCTGACAAGCACGCCTCCGACCAAAGCTCGATCGTTGGCAGCCTTTCTAGCCGTATACTTGGGGCATTTTGGGACGGCGATCCGGACGCCGATTAAAACCTGCCGGTCGTCTAAATGGAATGGTTGGTCCGGGTCCTTACTGGACCCCGCCAACCCGATCGGGCCGGCGCACAGGGGCACCCAGACAATTGGACACGTCGCCTTTGCGCGGCGGCTTGCACTTTCTCGGATGGCCTTTTTTCTCCCCGGGCGAAATCGAGCGAGCGGTGAGGCGGAGCCTTCGATTTTGCCGATCATGTCGTGTCGCTTCGATCGAACTGCTCAGACGATGATAGCGGCATTGATTGCCGCGGCCGAAATGCGTTGTGTGAAGTACGATTTCTACGCCGTATACATACTGCCGTACAGTTCGCCCTGTCAGCAGCCTTGCCAGCAATCCGCCCTGTGTCCAACTGTCGTCGAATTCACCGGTGTCATTGAGGAATTCGTATGATCGCCTCGAAACCATCATTGCGACCGCGGGCGGGCGACGCAAGCTCTAGACTGCCACCGATCCGCTGGATAACCATGTTAGCGATATGTAGACCAAGGCCTGAGCCCGCAGCAGGAGTAGCACCACGACTAAATCGCTTTGTAAGCCCTTCGAGGTCGGGGAGGGGCACCACCGGTCCGGCGTTTGCAATAGCGATGGTTCCATCAGTTTGGACGGAAACTGTTGTCGGAACAGTGGGCAGTCCATGTATCAGCGCATTCTCGATCAGGTTACGAAGGAGGATCCCAAACGCATCGACATCCACTTTGCGCATCAAAGTGGTGCAGCCGTCGACGTTAAGATGCAGGCGTCCGGCATATTGCGGCTTTTTCCTCAGGTCGTCGATTTCCAGCCGAACCGATCGGACAAGATCGATCGCGTGATCCGCCATGCCAACCCCCGATTCGGCTTGAGCGAGCTGAAGCACTTTTTCGACAAGGCGGCCAAGGCTCGACAGCGCTTGCTCGATGCCGCGCGCACGCATTTTGGCCGACCCATTGGGAAGCTCGGCCACTAATCTCTGCATCTGAGCGATTGAACCTGCGATCGGCGTGCGCAGTTCATGCGCACTGTTTGCGGCGAACTCGCGTTCGGCCTCGAGAGCCGCCCGCAGACGATCGAGAAGCCGATTGACGGATGCCGCGATTGGAGCCAACTCTGCCGGGAAATCGCCCAAGTCCATTGGTGACAGATTGCCGCCGTCGCGCGATCCGATCTGCTGTCGCAGTACCTCGATTGGCCGCAGCGAGCGCCGGATCACGATCCACCAAACAGCTAAGCTAAAGGGCAGGAGCACGAGTGTCGGAAGGAAGACAAAAAGTGCGCCCTTCGCGATTGTGGTACGGCGGCCATCAAGCGGTTCGGCCAACTGATGATACACGCCGTCTTGGATCTCCTCTGTGTAGACGCGGTAATCAGCGTTTCCCCAAAAGCCGTTACTCAGGGGAGCATCAGGGAAGGGCTGCTGACCCTCTTCCGGTTCGGAAATAAGCACTACCCCGTACTTATTAATAACCTGCTCACGATAGGTCCAGTACTTTTTATAAGTTGGCAAGTGGTTATTGTATTGATCAACGTGTTTTACATTCAAGACCTTGATCAGCTCTGGTTCTCTGTACTCTGCGCTCGCCTGGAGCAAGTCATCCGAACTTTCGTTTACATTATTGCAAAAAATGAACGCAGCAATGGTTGGGGCGGCGATCCAAACCAGGAGCGTTGCCCCGCCTAACCACGATATCAGCTTTCTCGTCATGCTGTTCGAGTTCGTCATGTGACCACGAGCCTGTATCCGGAGCCACGCACGGTTGCTATTCTATCCCCGCCGATCTTCTTGCGGAGCCGGCTGACATAAACCTCCACTGTGTTGCTCTCGAACTCCGAATTGAATGAATAAAGCGCGTGCTCGATCCTCCCCTTTGAAACGACCGAACCGGGCCGGCGTAGAAGGCAGTCGAGCACCGCCCATTCGCGTCCAGACAGGTGGACCTCCTGCCCGTCGCGGAAGAGGCGTCGCTCGGCTGCCTGTATGGAAAGCGTCCCAACCGAAAATTGCGGCTCCGGAAAATGCCCTTGGCGACGTGCCACTGCACGGATGCGTGCCGAGAGTTCCCCCAGATCGAACGGCTTGACCAAATAGTCGTCGGCGCCAGCGTTGAGCCCCTCGATGCGGTGCGAAATCCGATCGCGGGCTGTCAGAATGATGACCGGCGTTGTATCAAGCCCCTTGATCAGCTCCCGCAGATAGTCGATGCCATTGCCGTCCGGCAGGTGAACGTCGAGCAAAATAACGTCGTAGCCGGCCACAGCTGCATGACCGCGCGCTCCGGACAGGCCCTCGGCCCAGTCGACCGCGTGGCCACCAGCCACCAAATGATCGTGCACAGCACTTCTAAGGTCGTCGTCGTCTTCAATGAGCAGTATTCGCATCAGGCTGCCGAGCTCCGGTATGAGGGCAAGGCTCCTGCCTTATTGATCGAAGCTGACAGTAGGCTGAACCGGCGCCAGCGAATATCTGGGGGCTTTCAGGCTGCTGTCAGCTACAATTGCAAGAAAGGGGTCGTTAACAAAGCCAAACGAAGAGGCCTTATGAAACCCCTCCTGATCTCGGCACTTTTGCTCAATGTGACCACCGGCGGCTGTACACTGGTTGGCGGGCAATTCGACGTGGCGGTCAACGAATGGCAGCCGCGCCACGCGTCAATGTCCAGGCTTGAAACTGACAGGTGTCTTAAATACGAGGGCACCGTAGCGGGTGCCTCCAGTTATCGAACAGTGCCTAGCAGGTCAGAAGTGCACTTTGACCATAGGGGTCGTCCGTATTTTCGGCGCTCGCGAACAGAGTCGACGGTCAATCGATGCGCCACTGCCAGAGTCTGGAACGGTCAAGTGTTTGTTATCCCCCGTCCGGGCCATATTCTCTGCCGAGGACCAAGAAGGCCCTATTTTCGGTGCCCACGAACAGAGCCAACGGTCAATCGATGCGCCACTGCCAGGGTCTGGAACGGTCAAGTGTTTGTGATCCCCTGTCCCGGCCGTGTTCTCTGCCGAACTCGCCCTTGTAGTCGGCACACCAAAGATCGTTAGGGCGACAGCCGTTTGAAAGTGGTGTCCCCGTCGCCCTGTTGCGCCTGCGCTTGCGGCGCTCGACCATGCCGGCGGTCGAGCACGGCATGCACGGTCGAGATCGCGGGCCGGTGCACATCCGGATACAGCCGGGCCAGCCGCTCGCGTATCTTCGGCGCACCCCATGTCGGCTTGTCTTGCTTGAGGCGCACAATCAGCTTCTCGATTTGAAACGGAAGCTGATTGGCGTGGCGATAGGGCCGCCGCGATCGGTCCGTCAGCCCCTCCAGGCCGCTGTCGTTGTAGCGCGTGAGGATCTTGTAGCCGGTCTTGCGCGAGATATCGAACTCCCGGCAAAGCACCGCCATCTTCTCGCCGTCCAGCAGCCGGGCGACGAACTTCAGCCGCTCTTCCATGACGTTACACTCCTTCCAAGGCACCTTGCTCTCCTTGCAAAGGGCCGAAAGTGTAACCCATCTATCCGGAATGAACTGTCACCCATCTTTCGGGAAGGGCAGTCATGGCCAAGGCAACTGGAAGCCGAATTTTCTTTTAGAGTATGAATCAGCGCCGTCTGCCGAAAAGCGCGTCCACGATCTTCCCTTTTGAAACGACCGTGCAGGGCTGGGGCAGACGGTAGTCGAGCACCGCCCATCCGCGTCAAGTCAGGTAGACCTCCTGCCCGTCGCGGAAGAGGCGTCGCTCGGCTGCCTGTATGGAAAGCGTCCCAACCGAAAATTGCGGCTCCGGAAAATGCCCATGGCGACGTGCCACTGCATGGATACGCGCTGAGAGTTCCCCCAGATCGAACGGCTTGACCAAATAGTCGTCGGCTCCAGCGTTGAAGCCCTCGATGCGATGCGAAATCCGATCGCAGGCTGTCAGAATGATGACCGGTGCCGATTCAAGTTCCTTGATCAGCTCCCGCAGATAGTCGATCCCATTGCCGTCCGGCAGGTGAACGTCGAGCAAAATAAGGTCGTAGCCGACCACAGCTGCATAATCGCGCGCTTCGGACAGGTTCTTGGCCCAGTCGACCGCGTGGCCACCAGCCACCAAATGATCGTGCATAGCACTTCCAAGGTCCTTATCGTCTTCAGTGAGCAGTATTCGCATCATGCTGCCGAGCTCCGGTATGAGGGCAAGGCTCCCATC
>NZ_RZSB01000719.1:0-3113 GCF_004023285.1 Mesorhizobium sp. M2A.F.Ca.ET.067.02.1.1 | reverse complement strand
GTCCTGCCTCTCGGCGCGCGGGAGGGTGCCAGCCGGAATGTCCGTTTGCGCACCGGCAGCTTCGCGCTCGTCTGGCCGAAGATGAAACCGAGCCGGGCGAACACCAGCCCCGAGGCAACAGCAAACGCCAGCCCTAGGCCGAAGCCCGCAACCGTATCGCTTGGATAATGCGCGCCGACGAAGACGCGTGTCGAGGCAATGCAGGCGGTGACCGCCAGCGCGATATACCAGCGGCGTGGGAACAAAAGCAGCAGGATGCCGAACACCGCGCCCATCGTCGTGGCGTGACCGGACGGAAAGCCGGCGAAGCGCGCGTCCATGGCGAAAGGATGCAGCGACAGGACGCCGAAGCTGTCGAAATAAAGCGGCCGGGCCCGGCCGATGCCGTATTTCAACAGGTTGACCGCGAGGCCAGAAAGGCCGACGGCGCAGAGCACCAGGAAGGCGAAGCACGTCCAGTTGTAGACCAGCATTCGGCCTTGCCGGGAAAGGCCGCGCCAATCCGTCAGATTGGCGGCGACGAGGCAGAGCGCTGACGGAATGAGGTACCACCCGCCGAGGCCGAACTGCGTGAAGAAATCGGTGAAGCGCACGAAGCCGGGTGACCATTCGCCGCGCATTTCGCCTGCGCCGGCGTCGAGGCGCAGGAAGGTCGCAATGATGAGCAGCACCCAGGCTATGAGCCAGACGCTCCATAGGATTCGCGGATAGCGCGCCGGCCGCACGGCAAAGCGTCGCATCACGATCGACATCGTGTCGCGGAAATTGCCGAGCGAGCGGCGGTAAAGGGCAAAGGGCGCGGCGGACATGGCTTTGGCGCGAGTCTATAGGGGCATTCGATGCCCGAGGCTATTCATCACGGCGCCACCCGGTAAAGCCCGAGCGCAAGCTTGTCTCCTGACGAATAGTTGATGCCGTCGATCTCGGTCAGCCGCTTGGCCGACTTGCCCTGGGCGGTCAGCACATCGGCAAGCTTCTGCTCGTCCTTGATCGGCGCCAGGCCGAGCGCGCAGGACGGATCGTCGAGCAGATGCCGCGCCACGCCCTCGACGTCGGTGAGCACGGTCTTGGTGCCGACCAGGAAGACCAGGCTCGGCTCCTGGAATTTCGCCGAGGCGAGCACGGTGGTCTCGCAAAGGCGGTTGGCGTCGACCGCGGTCTTGATCGCGGGGCTAAGCCAGATCGGCTTCAGCGACGGCGCGATGACGCCGAACAGCAGGCTGAAGGTGATCCCGGCGCCGACGGCGATCGCGGCGATGCGTGGAAGCGGCACCTGCAATTGCCGCGGGAAGGCAAGATAGCCGGTGACAAGAGCGGCGATCGCCGCCGGTATGCTCCACCAGGCGAAGGTCTTGGCGAGATAGAGCGGCGCGCCGACGCAGACCACGGCGAGGCCGATCGCCACCACGGCAAGGCCGAAGGCGGTCGCCCACCACAGCCATGTCTGCCAGCGCTTCAACGGCGCGTTGGCCTGGTCCGCCGGCAAGGTGAGCAGCCAGCCGATCAAAAGCGCCATGCCTGGATAGGCCGGCATCACATAATGCGGCAGCTTGGTCGGGATCGCCTCGAACACCAGCCAGAACGGGATGTACCAGGCCAGGCAGAAGCGCAGGCGCGGATCGTCCCAGAACCGGTTGATCGCCTGCAGCCCGGCGCCGACCGCGATCAGCCCGAACGGCCACATGAACAGCGAGTAGGTGAGCATATAGAAGCCGGGCGGCAGGCCGTGCGATTCCTCGCCCTGCGCCACCTTGTTCAGCATGTCCTTGCCGACCGCCTCCTGGAAGAAGGCGCCGCCGCTCTTCCAGGTGATGAGGATCAGCCATGGCAGCACGATCACGAGCACGATCAGGACGCCGCGCACCAGCTTCATCTTCAGCAGCCAGCGCCAGTCGCGGTCGAAGGCAATAAGCGCCGCGGCCGTGAGCAGCGACAAGAGCGGCGAGACCGGACCCTTGATCAGGATGCCCAACCCTTGCGCGATCCAGAATATCCACGGCAGATGCCCGGGTACCGGCTCGTTGCGCTTGGCCGCCATATAGACCTGGGCCAACGCGCCCTGCGCGATCACGCAGCAGGCGAGAAGCATCGCGTCGGTCTTGGCGTCGCGTCCCTCGAAGGCGGTGGCGAAGATCGCCGCCATCATCAGGCCGGCGGCGAGCCCGGCATTGGCGCCGAAGAGCTTTGTCCCGGTCCAGCCGATGCCGACGACCGCAATCGCGATGCCCAGCATCGAGACCAGGCGATAGACCCAGATCGGCGCCGCCGCCCCCTCGCCGCTCAGCGCCACCGCCGCCGACTGCAGCCAATAGATGCCGATCGGCTTCTTGTAGCGCGTGACGTCCTGCAGGCGTATGTCGACATAGTCACCCGTCTCGACCATCTGCTTGGTCGCCTGGACGAAGCGGGACTCGTCGCGGTCCACCGGCGGCAGGCTGGCCAGCCCGCTGACGGTCATGACAATGCTGAACAGAAAGAGGAGAATGTAGTTCCTGTTCATCGCGGGAGCTCGTCCGATTTGAAACTGCGGGATGGTCCCGTCGCGGCGCATAGGCGCCTGCCTTTGCGCGGCGCCTCATTACGACAGCAAAATGGACGAAGCAAGGACGCCTGGCCGCCGCGTCCGATCGGACGCAAAACCGGAAACCACTTTTGCTGATCGCTGGGTTGCCCAGTTGAAGCGCGATCGGACGCAAAACCGGAAACCACTTTTGCTGATCGCTGGGTTGCCCAGTTGAAGCGCGATCGGACGCAAAACCGGAAACCACTTTTGCTGATCGCGCTTGGATGCTAAACGCGCGCCTTCATATCAAGCATGGCCAAGTGCCCGGCGACCTCCAGGAAGAACAAATGTCCGCCTTCAAATCCGATTTCCTGCGCATCATGAGCGAGCGCGGCTTCATCCACCAGATTTCGGATGAATCCGCCCTCGACCAGCTTTTCGCCAAGGAAACGGTGAGCGCCTATATCGGCTTCGACGCCACCGCCCGGAGTCTGCATGCCGGATCGTTGATCCAGATCATGATGCTGCACTGGCTGCAACAGACGGGCCATCGGCCGATCGCGCTGATGGGCGGCGGCACCTCGATGATCGGCGACCCGTCCTTCAAGGA
>NZ_RZSB01000718.1:0-3117 GCF_004023285.1 Mesorhizobium sp. M2A.F.Ca.ET.067.02.1.1 | reverse complement strand
GGATGAGGACGAGTTCGCGCTGCAGCGCGCCGGTTATGTCGAGGCGCTGCGCCATCGCGATTTCATCAACACGGTGCGTTCGGGGACGAACGGGCGCATCGCGCTTGCCTATTTCGAATGGGCAGGGGTGGTGCGCGACGACGGCGTCATCGCCTGGCAGGTCATTGACG
Organism: Mesorhizobium sp. M2A.F.Ca.ET.067.02.1.1; assembly: GCF_004023285.1. Classification (NCBI taxonomy): domain Bacteria; kingdom Pseudomonadati; phylum Pseudomonadota; class Alphaproteobacteria; order Hyphomicrobiales; family Phyllobacteriaceae; genus Mesorhizobium; species Mesorhizobium sp. M2A.F.Ca.ET.067.02.1.1. The sequence goes on along the minus strand of NZ_RZSB01000718.1, from coordinate 2,947 downwards.
GCGAGGACAGCGCCAACGCCTTCGCCGACAAGATCGCCTCCCGGCCGTTCCGGAGCTTTCGCGGCACCTCGATCTCGGGCGCGCTGGGCTTCGGCACCGGGCTCCTTGAGAAAAGCGCCTTTTCGGCACCCCGCCGGGTCATCGACATATCGGGCGACGGCCCCAACAATACCGGACGGCCTGTCGCCGCGATCCGCGATGCCGCCGTTGCCGAGGGTATCGTCATCAACGGCCTGCCCATACTCATCAGGCCGTCGCCGAGCGTCAGCCGCCTCGACCGATACTATGCCGATTGCGTGACCGGAGGAGACGGTTCCTTCGTGCTGCCGATCTATGCGGCGTCCGAATTCTCGACCGCCATCCGCCGCAAGCTGATCCAGGAGGTGAGCGGCGTCACCGACGCCAGATCCATTCGCGTCCAGGATGCGGCGCCCGTCGATTGCCTACTGGGCGAGCGCCTGCGGCAGCGGTTCTCCGATCCCTATTTTCCGGAACTCGACCGATAGCGGTCTTGCGGCCACATCAGACCGCCCGGGCGCCATATTTGGCGCGGAACTCGTCATAGCAGTCGCGGCGCCAGCGCCGGCCGACGACATAGCCGCGCAGGAGCTTCGGCAGCGAATAGCCGAGCGCCTTGGACGAACGATTGGCGAGGTAGCCGGAAAAGGCCTGCTGCAGCCGGCCCTTCAATGTGTCGGCGATGATCTGGCGAGCGATCATAAAGGGCGGGACATCGGGATAGCGGTCGGCGATATAGGGATGCTTGTCGATCAGGTTGGCATAGGCCGCGACATAGCCGTCGCGCCGGCGGGAGATCGAGTTCTCCGAATTGTACTTCTTCCAGTCGATGTCTTCGGACAGCTGGGCGCCGCCGCGGCGGGCAAAGCGCAGCAGAAGGTCGAGATCCTGCATGCGCGTGATATCGCTGTCATAGCCGCCGATCGCCAGCAGCGATTCGTGCCTGGCGGTGATTGCCGAGCCGGCGATGAAAATAGTCTGCGAGACCAGGGCGCGCTGCAGCGCGCTTTTATCAAGAAAGGCTTCGCGGTTGATGCATTTGGTGCTGCGGCTGCCCTTCAGCGACAGGAACGAGCTGATCAGGACTTCGAGCGAGGGACTCTGGTCAAAGCGCGCCAGCGTCCGCTCTAGCCGGTCCGGCAGATAGACGTCGTCCGAATCGAGGAAGGTCACCACGGGCGCCCGCGCGCGCTCGATGCCCGCGTTGCGGGCGGCATTGGCGCCGCGCCATTTGGCGCCGACATAGATCAGCCTCGGGTCGCGGATCTCGGCCAGCGCGGCGGCCGTCCCGTCGGTCGAACCGTCGTCGACCACGATGTGCTCGAAGCGGGTAAGTGTCTGCGCCAGAACGCTTTTCACCGCACGTACGACCTGACTGCGCCGGTTGTGGGTCGGCGTGATCACTGAGATCAGCGGAACGTCCTGGTTCGACATCGGGCTGCGACCGGTCGGATCTGGCGCGTGTCGGATGGGTTTGATGGCTATGTTCTTATCCCACCTGTGATTTGCGGTCGAAGCTACAAAAAAGCCACCTGTGTGTCACGCCGAGTCGGCCGAGAAATGCGAAACAGGGGCTTTTCCGCAACGTTGCGGTTTGATGGCAACACAATCGGCCTTCCAATCCGCGGAGGCCGTCCGCCGGCAAGAGCCGGCGGTGAGAATCATGCGCTCATCGAACTGATCGCGCGGCGTCAGCGCCTGAGCAGAAACACCGCTTGCTGGCCGAAGAAGTTCCAGAACCACCACGGCATCGACAGGCCGATCTTCTGGCCGTTGGCGTCGAGCGCGGTCGCCTTCTCGACGGTCGCGCCGAGCTCTTCGCACAGGTTGACGAAGTCGCGGATGGTGCAAAAGTGGATATTGGGCGTGTCGTACCAGGAATAGGGCAGATCCTTGGTGACCGGCATCCTGCCTTTGATCAGCAGCGAGAAGCGCACGCGCCAATGGCCGAAATTGGGGAAGGAGACGATGGCGCGGTTGCCGATCCGAAGCAGCTCGTCAAGCACGACCTTCGGGTTGCGCGTCGCCTGCAGCGTCTGCGACAGCACGACGAAGTCGAAGCCCTTGTCGGCATAGAATTTCAGATCCGTGTCGGCGTCGCCCTGGATGACCGAGAGCCCGCGCGCCACGCATTCGTTGACGCCACGCTGCGACAGTTCCAGCCCGCGGCCATCGACCTGCTTGGTCTCCTGCAACAATTCCAGAAGGACGCCGTCGCCCGAGCCGACGTCGAGGACGCGCGACTTGGCCGGAATGAGATCGGTGACGACTTCGAGGTCGACACGCTGGGCGCGGTTGACGCTCATAGGCTGAGCCCCCTTGCGCGTGCTGCCGAACCGATGAAGCCGTTGATGGCCGCGAACAGCTCCGGCTCGTCGAGCAGGAAGGCATCGTGGCCGCGATCCGTCTCGATCTCGACGAAGGAGACGGAAGCGCCCGCCGCGTTCAAGGCATGCACGATCGAGCGGCTCTCCTCGGTCGGGAACAGCCAGTCGCTGGTGAAGGAAACCAGGCAGAAGCGCGTCCTGGTGCCGGCGAAGGCATCGGCGAGGCGCCCGCCGTGATCGGCGGCAAGGTCGAAATAGTCCATCGCGCGGGTCAGATAGAGATAGGAATTGGCGTCGAAGCGGTCGACGAAGGTCATGCCCTGGTGGCGCAGATAGCTTTCGATCTGGAAATCGGCGTCGAAGCCGAAGGTGAGCGCCTCGCGGTCCTGCAGGTTGCGGCCGAACTTGCGGTGGAGCGCGGCTTCCGAAAGATAGGTGATGTGGGCGGCCATGCGCGCGACGGCAAGCCCCTTTTCCGGGCGCTTGCCGAACTCGAGATATTTGCCGCCATGCCAGTCCGGATCGGCCATGACCGCCTGCCGGCCGACCTCGTGGAAGGCGATGTTCTGCGAGGAATGGCGGGCGCCGGTGGCGATCGGCAG
>NZ_RZSB01000717.1:0-3129 GCF_004023285.1 Mesorhizobium sp. M2A.F.Ca.ET.067.02.1.1 | reverse complement strand
GGGTATGGCGGCCCCGCCTAGCGAAACGATGTTGGAGACGACATTGCCGGCGCCGCCCATGTTCAGCATTTCGCCCCGTCCATGCAGCACGGGGATCGGAGCCTCCGGCGAGATGCGTTCGATCACGCCGCTGACGAAACGGTCGAGAATGAAATCGCCGACCACCAGCACGGTGACCTCGCCGAACCGGGCGATGGTGCGATGCAAAGGTTCCGGAGAGGGCGGATTGTGCTTGATCATCTCACTCGACATATGCCTGAAAAAGGCAGGACTTGATTAGGTTTCAGCGCCGGAATTGTGGCGCACCTCGCTCAACGCGATGCGGATATACCGCAATTGGGGCGAGCGCAACGGCAGGCCCGATTGACTGCGGCCGAAGTCGGCTGTGCAATCAGCTTCTCTGCAGGGCCACGTGGACGCCGAGGCCCACAAGCACGGCGCCGCCTGCACGCTGCATCAGCCGCTGCGCCCGCCCTGAAAGCCGCAGCCGGTCGATCATCGCGCCGGCAAGGAATACGCAAACAATATCGGCGGAGGAAAACATCAGATTGACGATGGTTCCAAGCACGACGAACTGCAGCCAGACCGGGAACGCCGCCGAGGCATCGATGAATTGCGGCAGGAACGCCATGAAGAAGATCGCCGTCTTCGGATTGAGCACCTCGACGGTGATGCTTTCGAAAAAGGCGCGCCGCGCCGATTTCCGCTCGATGGCCGGCAGAGCCGTATCGCCGCCTGTCCGTTTGCGGATCATTGAGACGCCGAGCCAGATCAGATAGAGCGCGCCGCCGAGCTTGACCGCCAGATAGAGCGGCGGCACGGCGTGGAACAGGACGGACAGTCCCGCGGCGGCCGCGAAGACATGCACATAACCGCCGAGATGAATGCCGAGAGCCGCCGTCAGCCCCGACCAGCGGCCCCGCGCCATCGTCTGCGCCGCGGCGTAAAGCATGGCGGGTCCGGGGATGTAGGCGAAGATCGCAGTTGTGGCGAAGAATGCGATCAGCAGTTCGGTCGACGGCATTCTTGGTCCCCAAATGATCACGTCTCTGTCAGGCTACGCCCTGCTGGTCCGATCTCCATACTGGCGATACCACAGATATGGATATCGTCGAATTCCTCTAACATCATTCCAGGCGTTGGCGCTGCCCCTCACCTGCCTGCCGGCCATCCTCTCCCCGTATAGTGACGGGGAGAGGGGCCCTCGTCGCCGGTTTCGCCAATCTCCAGCGTCGCAATAAGGGCGCCGAGGTTACGGCCAGCCCTTTCTCCCCGTCACCATACGGGGAGAAATGCCCGGCAGGGCAATGAGGGGCAGCGCTGACGTGACGTGATTGTCGACACTCAGCCCGAAGCGACCCGGTTCTCGGCGGCAATAAACCTACTCGCGACTCCCTCGGGCAGCGTACTCCTCGAGCATATCGACATGCTCTGACGGGGCGTCCTTGGCGGCGTAGGCACGGCGGCTGTCGTTGACGAAGCGAGCCTCATAGGCCTCGATGCTCATGAGGACGTATCTCGGCTTGTTGTGACGGGTGATGGAGACAGGCTGCTGGCTGGCAGCCGCAAGAACATCACCGAGATTCTGTTTCAAATCAGTCGACGGGTACTGTTTCATGACACGCTCCGTTTTGTACATAATAGACAAAACAGGCGAAATAGACAAGATTGGCGATCCTCAATACGGGATGGCACCGGCTTTATCGACACTCACACCAGCCTCCCCTATAAGAGCCGGGATCGCAAACAGACAGAGGCCTTCATGATCATCGTCACGGGCGGCGCCGGCATGATCGGCTCCAACATCGTCGCCGCTCTCAATGCCGAGGGGCATGACGACATCGTCGTGGTCGACGATCTCACCGACGGCCACAAGATCGCCAACCTCGCCGACCTTCGCATTGCCGACTATCTCGACAAGGACGATTTTCTCGCCCAGCTCCAGAATGGCGCGCTCGGCCGCATCGAGGCCGTCTTCCACCAGGGCGCGTGCTCAACCACCACCGAGTGGAACGGCAAGTTCATGATGGAGGTGAACTACACCTACTCGAAGCGGCTGCTGCATGCCTGCCTCGATCTGCGCGTGCCCTTCCTCTACGCCTCCTCCGCATCCGTCTATGGCGGGGGCAGCGAGTTCCGCGAGGAGCCCGAGTTCGAACGCCCGCTCAATGTCTATGCCTATTCGAAGAAGCTGTTCGACGACTATGTCCGCCGCAACATCGACGCCGACCATTCGCAGGTGACGGGCCTGCGCTATTTCAACGTCTACGGACCGCGCGAGGCGCACAAGGGCGCCATGGCGTCCGTCGCCTTCCATCTGTTCAACCAGGTCGAGCGCGGCGAAAATCCGAAACTCTTCGGCGCCTATGGCGACTTCGGCCCGGGCGAGCAGAGCCGCGACTTCATCCATGTCGGCGATGTCGCCGACGTCAATCTGTGGCTTTGGAAAAAGGGCCAGAGCGGCATCTTCAACTGCGGCACCGGTCGCGCCCAGCCGTTCCGCGCCATCGCCGAAACGGTGATCGACACGCTGGGCAAGGGCGAGATTGAATTCATCCCTTTCCCCGACCATCTCAAGGGCAGCTACCAGAGTTTTACGCAGGCTGATATGTCCCGCTTGCGCGCGGCCGGCTACAATGGCCAATTCCGCACAGTCGAAACCGGCGTCAGGGACTATGTCGAATGGCTGAAGGCCCAACGATCCTCGTGATCGGCCCACGCTGGGTGGGCGACATGGTCATGGCGCAGTGCCTGTTTGCGGCGCTGAAGGAAAAACATCCGAACGCGGCAATCGATGTGCTGGCGCCGGCCTGGGCCGCGCCTTTGGTCAAGCGCATGCCCGAGATACGCAGCCAGATCGACTTCGCGCTGATGCCGGGCGCGCTCGAATTCCGCAGCCGCAGGCGCTTCGGCCGCCTGCTGCGCGGCCGCTACGACATGGCCTATGTGCTGCCGGGAAGCTGGAAATCGGCGCTGATCCCGTTCTTTGCCCGCATCCCCCATCGTGTCGGCAATTTGCGCGAAATGCGCTATGGCCTGCTGACCGACATCGTGCCGCTGCCCGAAGCGCTGAAGCGGCGCACGGCGCGCGCCTATTTCGGCCTCGCGCGCCGTGCGCCGCTTCAGCGC
>NZ_RZSB01000716.1:0-3135 GCF_004023285.1 Mesorhizobium sp. M2A.F.Ca.ET.067.02.1.1 | reverse complement strand
CGTCCATCACCGAAAAACCGGCGCCAGGATCGAAGGCCGCCGATGCCGCCTCCTCGACGACGCAGAGCGCGCCGGGCAGAAGCCAGCCGCCGTCCTTGGCCGAGCGTAGCGCGCGTTCGCCTAGACCTTTGCCATAGGGCGGATCGGCGAAGATCAGGCCAAAGGGCGAGATCGTGCCGGCTTCGCCGAGATGCGTGGCGTCGCGGCGGAAGATTTTTGTGCGGCCGGTGAGCCCGTAGGCTTCGACATTCTCGCGGATCAGGCCGCGCCCCTCGGTCGATTCCTCGATGAAGACGCAGTAGGAGGCCCCGCGCGACAAAGCCTCCAGCCCGAGCGCGCCCGTGCCGGCGAAGAGGTCGAGCACACGGCCGCCCTCGAGCTTGTCGGCGTAGCGATGCGCCAGGACGTTGAACACCGCCTCGCGGGTGCGGTCGGTGGTGGGGCGAATGGCATTGCTTTTCGGCGTCGCCAGCGGACGCCCGCGGAACTCACCGCCGACGATCCGCATCGCCGCCCCTCTTCGGACCACGCGGCCTGTTGCCGCCATCGCCTTCGGGGCGCTCGCCACGGGGCTTGCCGAACGGCTTCGCGCCCGGCTTGCCCTTGCCGCCCGGTTTGAACGGCGCCTTGCGCGCCTTCGCCTCGGCGGCCCTGGCGGCGTCGGCTTCCGCCCTGCCCTTGCCGATCGGCCGGGCGCCCGGCGCCATCCAGACATTGGCCTTGCGCTGGCCCGGCGGCTCGATCGGCCGCTGCTCGCGCTCGGATTTCTTGCCGCGCGGTTTGTCGCCAAAGCCGCCGCGCGGCTTGTCGCCGAAGCCGCCGCGATCGGACTTCGCACCGCGCTCGCCAAATGCCCTGTCCGGTTTGGTCGAGAGCTTGCTCAGCGCCTCGTCGCGGCTGTCCTCACGGCGCTTGCGCGCCTTGATCAGCCCGCCCTCGCCGATCGGCCGGCGGTCGCCGTCGCGCGTGAATTTCGGCCGGTCGGCTTCCTCGCGGCGCGGACCGCCGCCGCGCACCGGCTTGTTGGAGAAAGGCTTTTGGATCTCGGCGTCGAAATTGGCGCCGGCTTCCTCGATCAGCCGCTCGCCGAGCTGCTCGCGCAGCACCCGGCCCTTGATCTCCAGCACATGGCCCTCGGGCAGGTCTTCCAGCTGGAAGGGACCATAGGAGATGCGGATCAGCCGCGTCACATCGAGGCCAAGCGCGCCGAGAATGTTCTTCACCTCGCGGTTCTTGCCTTCGCGCAGGCCGAGCGTCAGCCATGCGTTGGTGCCCTGCTCGCGGTCAAGCGAGGCCTCGATCGAACCGTAGAAGACGCCGTCGACGGCGATGCCCTCACGCAAGCCGGCGAGCGCGCTCTCCTCGACCTTGCCATGGACGCGCGCGCGGTAGCGCCGCAGCCAGCCGGTGGCCGGCAGCTCGAGCACGCGCGACAGCCCGCCGTCATTGGTAAGCAGCAGCAGGCCTTCGGTGTTGATGTCGAGGCGGCCGATCGTCATCAATCGCGGCAGGTCGGACGGCAGCACGTCGAAGACGGTCTTGCGGCCTTCCGGATCGCGGTTGGTGGTGACGACACCCGCCGGCTTGTGGAACAGGAACAGGCGCGTGCGCTCGATCGGTGGTATCTCGGTGCCGTCGAGATGAATGACGTCGGTGGCGCTGACGTTAAAGGCCGGCGAGTCCAACACCTTGCCGTTGACCTTGACGCGGCCGGCCGCGATCAATTCCTCGGCGTCGCGGCGTGAGGCGATGCCGGCACGCGCCAGCCGCTTGGCGATGCGCTCGCCGGCCTCCGGCGCGGCTTCCGAAGGACGCGGGCGCGGCTTGAAGCCGCCCTCGGGCTTTCCCGCGCCGCGCGGACGATCGCTGAAATCGCGCTTCGGCCGGTCGGCAAAGTCGCGTGCCGGGCGATCGCCGAAGTCGCGCTTGGGACGGTCGAAACGGCGTTCGCCACGCTCGCCTTCAGCGGCCACCGGGCGGTCACCGCGTGGCACAAAGGGCTTGCGGCCTTCGCGCTTCTCGAAGGGCTTGCCGTCGCGCGGCGGGCCTTTGCGGAACGGCCGGTCGCCGCGCTCCGCGCCTTCACCCATTTCACGCGGCTTGTAGCCGCGCTTGAAATCGCGGGCCGGGCGCTCGCCTTCGGCCATCGGCCGGTCACCGCGTGGCGCAAAGGGCTTGCGGCCTTCGCGCTTCTCGAAGGGCTTTCCGTCGCGCGGCGGACCTTTGCGGAACGACCGGTCGCCACGCTCCGCGCCTGCTTCACGCGGCCCGGTCTCACGCGGCTGGTAGCGCTTGAGGTTGCGCTCGCCTTCGGCAGCGATCGGCCGCTCCCGTTTTGGGAACGGCTTCTTGGCGCCGTGGGCCGGCTTGCCGCCGCGCGGACCTGCCGGTTTCGAGCCGCCCTTGCGCGGCCCGCGTGGAGATTTCTTATCGTCGTCCATTACTTTGCTCGTCTTTGCCTGCTACAGCGCCGCACGCCCTTTCGGACGCCCAACGCAGGCAGTGTCATCTTGATTTTGCGCATCCAGCGGCGCGGCAAAAACCGATTCCGGTTTTCAGGGTCTCGCGCTAGATAACAGGATCACTCTCGGGTGGCGAGGAGTAATCGGGATGGAAACCGCTTGAAACGACCGGATTTCATGGCCTTGGCGCTTGAAGAGGCCGAAGCGGCCGCCGGCCGCGGCGAAGTGCCGGTCGGCGCGGTGGTCGTCAGCGGCAACACGGTGATCGCGAAAGCCGGCAACCGTACCCGCGAGCTTGCCGATCCGACGGCGCATGCCGAGATGCTGGCGATCCGCGAGGCCTGCCGGAAGCTCGCCAGCGAGCGTCTCACTGGCCACGACCTTTATGTGACGCTGGAGCCCTGCGCGATGTGCGCCGGCGCCATCTCCTTCGCCAGGCTGCGGCGGCTCTATTTCGGCGCCGCCGACGAGAAAGGCGGCGCGGTGGTCAACGGCACGCGCTTCTTCGCCTCGCCCATCTGCCACCACGCGCCGGACATCTATCCGGGGATCGGCGAGAGCGAAGCCGCGCTCATCCTCAAGGACTTTTTCCGCGGGAAGCGAAATGGCGGTGAATGGTGAATGGTGAAGAAACTAGCGAGTAGCGAGTAGGGATCTATTCACTATTCACTAT
>NZ_RZSB01000715.1:0-3135 GCF_004023285.1 Mesorhizobium sp. M2A.F.Ca.ET.067.02.1.1 | reverse complement strand
GTTCGATATCGAGCGCGCGATCAACGGCCTGTTGCCGGCCCAACGCCACGCCGTGCGCCAAGAGCGGAGCGCCGCTGGTCACCGAGCTCAAGCGCTGGATGATCGAGACGCGCGACAAGCTCTCGCGGGGCCACGACCTGACCAAGGCCTTCAACTACATGCTGCGCCGCTGGTCATCCTTCACCCGGTTCCTCAACGATCGGCGCATTTGCCTATCCAGCAATGCTGCCGGAGCGAGCCCTGCGCGGCATCGCTCTCGGAAGAAAGTCCTGGCTGTTCTGCGGTTCCGATCGCGGCGGACAGCGCGCTGCCGTTCTCTATCGTCAGCGCCAAGATGAACCATATCGACCCGCAGGCCCGGCTCGCCGACGTCCTCGCCCGATTGCCCGCCTATCCGGCCCATCGGATCGATGATTTGCTGCCGTGGAATTGCAGATCCGCAAAATTGCGGACCCAACCAGCTGCGGCCTGATCATGCAGCGCAATAAGGTGCATCACGTCTACAACGTCGAACGTGTCGCCAGGGACCTCGGCGTCAGCCGTCATCTGGGTGTACGGCACCAACGATGACGACGGGATCTTGGCCTTCACCGATGAAGGCTTCGAGGAGGTCAAACTCCTCCTCGAAGAATATCATCGCGTCTCCCCATCGAAAGCTTGACCCCAGCACTCCGGTGCTCAGGTTCTCATGGCCACCAGATACGCACGTCTGCGGTCTTCACCGGATGCGTACTCTAGAGCCGAAAAGACCAAGTTGGTCGAGTTTGGTCGGTTCGCGCAAAGACACGCGGGCAAACGCGGCAGAAACCGCCCGGAAACGCTCTATTGCACGCGAAACCAAAGAGGCAACTTCAAGGTTGGGATGCGCACCGAGAATCTCGGCTAAAGCGCAGCCTTATGTCTCTGCAGGACCTGATGCGGCGAATACGGCATTACAAGATCAGTGACCAGGCCAGTGAAATCAACGTCGTCCTGCGCGGCCACTATGGCTATTACGGCGTCGCCGGAAATCTCCGGAGTCGTAAAAGTTTCTCGATCCGTGGAGCGTTACTGGCTTGGAATGCTGCGCAGCCGCAGCTGGGCAGGCCGACGCCTCACTTGGGACGCATTCAACCAGATCAAAGAACGGACACCGTTGCTGAAGCCTAAGCTGCGCCGGGAAATGCAGGCGCTTGCAGTGCTGTGAACCAATTGCTGAAGAGCGTGGTGCGGGAAAGCCGCACGCCACGTTCTGTGGGAACCGGGGGCGGGTGGCCGCCTCCGGTGACCCGGTGGGCAACGCCGCGAGGCGTCCCCCTATCCTTGATCAATCACGCAAACCGCTCTTGGGAATCCTCAAAACGCTCCCAGAACTAAAAAATCTGCCAAAGTAGTGCTTCTGTAATGGGCCCTCGTTCGTCAAGTCCCCTCTGAGCGATATCTCATCGCCAGGATCATGCTTCTGTCCGTAGTCAGCGCGAAGGCCGCCACACTATGCCATCAGATCCAGAGCTGACAGGTCAATCTAGGAAGCGTGATTTGCCGAAGCATTCACAGCACTACACACGACCTTGCCAAGCCCTCGTCCCGGCGACGGGACCTCAGGAGAGCCGGTACCGTTTCGGCTCGCTCCAAACGCTCTATGTCCTATGCCATCGCTGCGGCCTTGCTCCAGCGGAAGTCGCTCGCATCCACCCACATGCGATGGAGCACGACGCCCAACTTGCGAGCAAGGGCCACCTTGGCGCGCTTCATGCCCCGGCGTTTCGCCACGTCGAGCGCCCAGTGCTTCAGGCTCGAGAAGCGGGTCGCTCGCGTCAGCATGATGTGCGCCGCTTCAAAGAGCGCGGTTCGCACCATGGCGTCGCCGACCTTGCTGACACCACCGTCCCGATCGGTCTCACCGGATTGATATTTTTTGGGCGTAAGCCCGAAGTAGGCTCCGACCGTACTGGATTTTCCAAACCGTGTCGGGTCATCGACCGCCGAGCGATAGGTGAGCGCAACCAAGGCGCCGACACCAGGTGTGCTCATCAATCTGCGGCAAACCTTGTCAGCGCGCGCGATCTTCAGCATCTCGCGATGGAGCTTGGTGCACTCGCACCACAACGCCGTCCGCGCCGCCAGCATCGCACCGATCACCGTCTCCAGAGCGACGTGCCCTGCTGTCAGTTCCCGGATACGCGCCTCAAACCTTCCACGACTGACGTCTCCGACCTTCAGCCCATAGCTGCGCAAGATCCCGCGGATGCTCAGTTCGACGTCGAGAAGCTTGCCTTGCAGAAGCTTGCGCCCAACAAGAAGGGCTCGGCTATCCTTGCAAGTCACCGATTTGGCATGAACCGGGCGGTACCATCCCATCCGCAGCAGTTGGGCGATCCCGCGTGCATCTTTCCGGTCGGTCTTCACCGTCATTGCCGAGAGCGCCGCCTTCACGTGCCGTGTCTCGAGCAAAATCGCATCGCGTCCGGCGGCCACAAGCCCGGCATGGAGCCACTGCGATAATGGCCCAGCCTCGAGCCCAATGCGGATGACAGACAATTCCAGTTCGTCGAAATAGCGGACGAGTGCCTCCGGTTCGCTGGCGATCTTGACCTCGCGGATGATCCTTCCGGTCGCCTCCACAATGCACACGCTGCTCTCTTCCAGAGAGACATCGATTCCCACATAGTGTTCCATGGCTGTTCCTCTCATGATGCTGGAGCCTGCTCGGACTCCGTCCAACACCATCATTCTGAGGGACAGCCATCCAACCTGGCTATGCTCGCGAAGGCCGGCCCATTACGGCATCTAGGCTGCATTACCATGCCGATGCGGCTTCGACGCTTCGACGCCACGCCCAGTTGGAGAGACGATTGGCGCCAATGAAATTTGACCTAGATAGCACCGATCATGCAGGCGACGATGACCATTGAAGCGGCTTATGGTGCACTGATTGACAGCAGCCATGATAGAAGGGAAAGCAAGCGGCGGCTTGACAAAAAAATCGTCATATGGAGCGCCGAAGACTTCTCCCTACCTCGACGACTTCTCTGCTTCATGCGCCATAAACCTGATCGGCAACGGCATCGCATCGGAGATCGTTACGACAGCCGACCCAGGTCTCAACGCCAAGAAAGAAAACCCGGGAAATGAGCAGAACGAATGCCGGCATGG
>NZ_RZSB01000714.1:0-3140 GCF_004023285.1 Mesorhizobium sp. M2A.F.Ca.ET.067.02.1.1 | reverse complement strand
GATGAGCTCGAAGCAAACTTCTGGAAAGACCTGAAATCGGATATGACAATGATGATCGGGCTTGACGGCTCGAACATCATCCCGCGCCCCATGACGGCGCAACTGGAAGCCGAGGCCAGGGGCCCGATCTGGTTCTTCACCGCCAGGGAAACCGAGCTTGTGCTTGGACTTTCCTCCGGCAGCCAGGCAACGGCGACGTTTGTATCCAAGGGTCATGACCTTTTTGCAACGGTGCAAGGCCGGTTGCAGATCGATAACGACCGGGTCGTGATCGACCGGCTGTGGAACCGCTACGTGGAAGCGTGGTTCGAAGGCGGCAGGGACGATCCGAAGCTGACGCTGCTTCGCTTCGAGCCTGAACAGGCCGAGATTTGGCTCGACGCCTCCAGCGTCGTCTCCGGTATCAAGATGCTGCTCGGCTACGATCCGAAGGAGGAGTACAAGGACAACGTCGCCAAGGTCGATCTCTAGGCTGCCTGGACAGCATCATCGGCCGGATCGAACCGCGCTCTGTTTTTGTGTTGCCTTCCGGGCGTGCGCCCCCTATACGCCGCGGGACGTCGGAGTGTAGCGCAGCCTGGTAGCGCACCTGATTTGGGATCAGGGGGTCGCGTGTTCGAATCACGCCACTCCGACCATCGCTTTCCCCCAAAAAATTGCCGTGCCGGTCTAGCGGCCCAGGGCCTGACCAGAAGGGCTCTTGGCCTCACTCTCCTGGAACCATGTCAGCCTTCGCAAGTTTCGGTTGCCATGACCGGCAATGCGAAAACTCCGACCATCGCGCGCATCTGGCGCGGCAGAACCTTGCCCGACAAAGCCGACGCATATGAGGCCTACAACTACGAGGTCGGCATCAAGCCGCTGATCGAGAAGGCGCTCGGTGTCCAGACCTTCCGCGAGGACACGCCGACCTATTCGGAGTTCATGACAATCTCCTATTGGGAGAATAACGAGGCAATGGCGCGCTTCACCGGCGGCGATCCCACCAAGATCCACCATCTAGACCGTGACGAGGAATTTCTCATCGAGTTGCCCAACAGCGTTCAGGTGCTACGCCTGCTCGCCAGACACGGCAGCACGGGCTGAGTGCCGATCCCCAACAGTCCCGTCCGGGTTGAAATCAAACCTGTGGTGTGAACACGGAGACGGGTAAACCCGCCGGGCGAGTCCCCAACAACCTCAAGCCCGGCGAGCCTACAACCCGATCTGGAACGCGACCGGGGCCGGGATCAACCGGCACTGTCGGTGTTGCAAGACTGATGCCGGAAAGACTGTTCCGGAATGGGACGGCTACGCCGCACGCTCCCACAGATGCCGCACAAGCCGGGACGCGGCTCGAACAATCCCCCTCGCTCCCAACTTTGTCACCGGTCTAGACTTCGGACAAAGGGGGATTGTCGATGCCCGTGCTCGAGGCGCTGCTGTCGCTGATCGGTCCGGCCTACCTGGCCTATTACGGCTTCGCGGTTCCGGTCATGGTCGCCTGGGCAATCCTGTGCGCCGCTCTGTGGGTCTGGAACAACCGGCCGAGCAAGCGGCAGAGCGGCGTCGCCCGGTCGCGGTCCGCCGGCCTGATGGTCTTCGTCCTTGTCGCCGCCTGTTACATCGCGGCGCATACGGGCGTGTATCTTTTGGCTCGGCATCTGGCCGGGCTATGGGCGTAATTTTTCCCTTCTCCCCTTGTTTGTGGGAGAAGGTGGATCGGTGCGCAGCGCCGAGACGGATGAGGGGTATTCCAGCGGAGTGAGACGTCGGCTTTCCCTGGAGCACCCCTCATCCGGCCGCTTAGCGGCCACCTTCTCCCGCAAGGGGAGAAGGGAAAGGCCTAGATATCGAACTCGCCCTGCCCCTCGTCCATAGCGCTGACCGTCTCCGCCGCGAGCGCCCGGGTGATCGGCGTCTTGCGCTCAAGCGCGGCGCGGTCGAGGCGCTCGACGACACGCATGGCGGTGCCGAGCGAACGCTCGATGCGGCGCACCAGATATTGCACCACATGCGGCTCGACCTCGACCTGGCGGTCGGCGAACAGCTTTGTGATGACGCCGGCAAGCAGCAGATCGTCGGGCTCGTGGATCTCGATCGTCGCCGCCGCTTTCAGCCGCGAGACGAGGTCGGGGAGCGTGACGCGCCAGGCCGAGGGGAAACGCCGCGCCGTAAGCAGCAGCGTCGAGCCCGCGCCGCGCACTTCGTTGATCAGGTGAAACAGGCCCTGCTCATCGATCGCCGTCTTGTCGACGTCGTCGATGAGCGCCGGCCTCATGCCCAGGCCGGCGATGTGCTCGCCGATCCGGCCCGGCTCGATGGCGACGGCATGCGCCCGCTCCTGCCATATCCGGGCGAGATGCGTCTTGCCCGAGCCGGGCGGCCCGGCCAGCACGACCACCGGCGACGGCCAGTCCGGCCAGCGGTCGATCAGCGACGCGGCTTGCGCGTTGGTGCCCGACACGACGAGCTCGTCGCGCGAATAGCCGGTGCCGTGGCCGAGATCGAGCGGCAGCTGACGCGGCGTATCTGCTGGCTGAGCAGCCATGTCAGCCCCGCTTCGAACGGTGGCCGCCGCCGCGATCGGCCGGCAATGGCGGCACGGGCCCTGTGGCGTGACCCTTGTAGAGCGGCGATTCGAGATAGCGGGCGATGGCGAAGCGCACCAGCACGGCAATCGCCGCCGAGGCCGGCACGGCAATCAACAGGCCGACGAAGCCGAACAGCGCGCCGAAGGCAAACAGCGCGAACATCAGCCACACCGGATGCAGGCCGACGCTCTTTCCGACCAGTCGGGGCTGCAGGATGTTGCCCTCGATGAACTGGCCGACGAAGAACACGCAGGCAACCAGCACCACCATGGTCCAGTCCGGCCAGAACTGGACGAAGGCGACGCCGATGGCCAGCACCAGCCCGGTCAGCGAGCCGACATAGGGGATGAAGGAGATCACCCCGGCGAAGAAGCCGATGAGGATGGCGAAGTTCAATCCGGTCAGCGTCAGCCCGGTGGCATACATGGCGCCGAGCACAAGGCATAGCGTGCCCTGCCCGCGCACGAAACCGGCCGTGGCGGTGTTGATGTCGCGGGCAAGCGCGCGCACCGTCTCGACATGGTCGCGCGGCACCCAGCCGTCGACCTCGGCCACCCTGCGGTCCCA
>NZ_RZSB01000713.1:0-3141 GCF_004023285.1 Mesorhizobium sp. M2A.F.Ca.ET.067.02.1.1 | reverse complement strand
GAGCAGCCGGAAGATCCGCTCGAATGTCCTGCCGTAAGGCGGGCGCAGCAGGCCGCCCGCGCTGAGCTTCGACTGGATGAAGATCGGCTTTTCCTTGCTGAAGGTGCGGAATCCCCATTCGCCGTGATAGGCGCCGGTGCCGCTCTCGCCGACGCCGCCGAAGGGCTGCCGCTCCTGCACCAGATGCAGCATGCAGTCGTTGATCGTGACGCCGCCAGCCACCGTCTCGCGCATCACCCTTTGGCGGTTGGCGCTGTCGCTGCCGAACCAGTAGAGCGCCAGCGGCCGCTCACCCCGGTTCACATGGTCGATGGCTTCGTCGACCGTGCCATATTCGACGATCGGCAGCACCGGCCCGAAAATCTCCTCGCGCGTCAGCCGCAGATTGTCGCCGGCATTGCGCACCAGCACCGGCGCCATCTTGCGGTCGCTGACGCCGAGCGTCTCGTTGGCCGGGTTGATCTCGGTGATGTCGGCGCCGCTGTCGCGCGCCTCCGCGACCATGTCGCTCAGCCGCCGGTGATGCCGCTCGCTGACGATCGCCGTATAGTCGGGATTGTCGCCGAGGCGCGGATAGAGCTTGGCCATGGCGACCGCGAACTTGGCCGCGACCGCCGCGCCCTGGCCTCGCGGCACCATCAGATAGTCCGGCGCGATGCAGGTCTGTCCGGCGTTGAGCAGCTTGCCATAGGCGACGCTGGCGACCGCCGCGTCGAGGTCGCAGGACGGATCGAAGATTGCCGGCGACTTGCCGCCGAGTTCCAGCGTCACCGGCGTCAGGTTGGCGGCGGCGGCCAGCGCCACCTGGCGGCCGACGGCGGTCGAGCCGGTGAACAGGAGGTGGTCGAAAGGCAGCGACACGAACGCCTTGCCGACATCGGCGTCGCCCACCATCACGGCGACCTCGTCGGCGGCGAAATATTTCTCGACCAGGCTGGCGAGCAGGTCCGAAAACTTCGGCGTGAGCTCAGACGGCTTGATCATGACGCGGTTGCCGGCAGCGAGCGCCGCGGTCGCCGGCGCGACGGCGAGCTGGAACGGATAGTTCCAGGGCGAGACGATGCCGACCACGCCGAGCGGCTGCGGGAGCAGACGGTTGCGGCCAGGCAGGAACGGCAGACTGGTGGCGACGCGGCGCTCGCGCATCCAGGCGCCGAGATGCGACAGCGCATGCCTGATGCCGGCGCGTACGACGAACAGTTCGGCAAGCCGCGTCTCCTCAGCCGAGCGGGCGGAGAAATCGCTGTCGATCGCAGCACAGATCTCGGCCTCATGCTTTTCGGTGAGCGCCAGCAGGCGGTTCAGCCGGTCCTTGCGCACATCCAGCGTCGGGAACGGCTCCTTCTCGAAGGCCCTGCATTGCGCTTCAAACCGGACGCCAAGAGCGTTCTGCCTCGTCTGCAGCATCGCAACCTCCCTTTACGTTCAGGTAAGACTACATCGCGCCGCGGGCATGATCCAGCGCCCCGCCGGTTCCGTTGCGGAAGATGCTGACAGCCGGGACGGACTTGCTGACAGGCATGGAAGACCTTAAGCCCGCCGCCGCGCCGACTCCGGCTTGATATGCGCGGCGAGGAACTCCTTCACCCGGCGCCCCGGCGCCGGGCCGCGCAACGGCTTGAAGCCGTCGTCGAGCTCGCCTGAAAGATCGAGTGTCGGCCGCTGACCGACGGCGTCGTAATTCTCTTCCAGCCAGTCGCTGGCAGCACTTCGGCCGAGGTCGCGCAGATAGGCGATGAAAGCCCATTCGGCATTGACCTTGGAAGACGCCGAGAGGTCCTTGAAAGCCTCGTCGGCATCGATGCGGTGCATGCGGATGTCGCGATATTCGCCATGCGGCAGGCGTCCGGCCGAGATCAGCTCCTTGACGAAGGCGATCGAACGGAATTCGCGCAGGAGTCCCGCGTTGAAGGTGATCTCGTCGATGCGGTTCTGGATCTCATTGGCGCTTTTGGGCGTGCCTTCGCGCACGACCGGATTGATCTGCACCAGGAGCACATCCTCGGTGGCCGCCGCCTTGAAGAACGGAAAGAGCGCCGGATTGCCGCCGTAGCCGCCATCCCAATAGGGCACGCCCTTGATCTCGACGGCGCGGAACAATTGCGGCAGGCAGGCGGACGCCATCACCGTGTCGAGGTCGATCTCGCCGTCGGAGAAGACGCGCAGCTGTCCGGTCTCGACATTGGTCGCCGAGATGAACAGCTCCATCGACTTGCAGGCGCGCACATTGCCGAAGTCGATCTCCTTCTCCACCACATCGCGCAGTGGATTGAGGCCGAGCGGATTGGCGACATAGGGCGAGAACACCCGCGACATCGTGTCGAAGAAAAAATAGCCCGGCGTGTTCTCGATCGACCAGTTGCCCCACGCGACGTCCCACGGCATGCGCTGCACCGGGCTGAAACGGCCCTTCGAGGCCACCGCCCGCCAGAAATCGTCGAGCTTCTTTCGCGCGCCTTCCACGCCGCCCCGGACAAAACCGTCGGCCAGCGCCACCGCGTTCATAGCGCCGGCGCTGGTGCCGGACACCGCCGCGATCTCCAGCCGCCCATCCTCCAGCAGCCGGTCGAGCACACCCCAGGAAAAGGCCCCATGCGAGCCGCCGCCCTGCAGCGCGATGTTGATCTTCTTCTTTTCCTCCGCCTTGCCGTTCTTCGCCATGGCGTTCCTTGTCTTGATGCGCTGGCCTGCCCCTGCGTCATGGGGCGAAGCAGCTGCGATCAGTCTATGTTGCAGTGCAGCATATAAGGGCTGACCAAGGCAAGAACACGAACACACAGGCGTGATCACATGAAATTTCGGTCATGAAAGGCTCTCGTCTGATGCCTGACAGATGCTTCCGTTGGCAGATCTCGCAGATTGGAGATTGGCCGAAACGACGATCGCGTCGTCATCCTAGGGCGAAGCAAGGAGCGAAGCGACGCGGCGCAGACCCTAGGATCCATGCCATGACTTTGAAGCGTTGCAACGGTGCAGAATTCTGCTCCGCTGCGCTCTTCGACTGAGGTTACGGCATGGCAACTGTGTTCACGCGAATGCGGTTTTGTCGCGCATGATGGCGTTGAGGACGACCAGGAGCTTCCTTGCGACGGCGATGATGGCGAGTTTCTTGGACCCTGAGCGGGCAGCAAGTGCGGTATA
>NZ_RZSB01000712.1:0-3149 GCF_004023285.1 Mesorhizobium sp. M2A.F.Ca.ET.067.02.1.1 | reverse complement strand
ATTCCAGGAAAAGTGTGAAGCGGTTTTTCGTCAGGAATTGCGTCCAGACAAAGAGATAGAGCGGTTCGCCGTTTCCGTGAAACGACGAACTGCTCTAGGCCCGAGCGACGGAACGCTCCGGGCCGGCTGACGAAACACCCGGCAGCGCAAGCAACTGGCCGGGCTCCAACGGCGGCGACAGCAGATAGCCCTGCATCTGGAGACAACCCATGCCGACCAGCAAGGCCTTCTGCGCGTCGGTCTCGACGCCTTCAGCAGTCACCTCGACCTTCAGGGCCAGCGCCAGCTCGATCAGCGTCTTGGCGATTGCGCGGGCGCTTTCGTCCTCGTCGAGCAGACGCACGAAGGAACGGTCGATCTTCAACTTGTCGATCGCCTGGCGGCGCAGATAGCTGAGGGAAGAGTAGCCTGCGCCGAAATCGTCGAGCACGATGCGCACGCCGGACTGGCGGAGCGCGGCAATCACGGCGCCGATCGCGTCGTTGTGCTCGAGCAGCACCCCCTCGGTGGTCTCGAGCTGCAGGCGGGACGGGTCGAGTCCGGTTTCCTTCAGGATGCCGGCGATCTGTTCGGCAAAGCCGGCATCGCGCAGTTGCATCGGCGAGATGTTGACGGCGATCCAGGGAAGTTCGGTCCCGGCGGCAAAGCGGCACGCTTCGCTCAGCGCCCATTTGCCGAGCTCGCCGATGAGGCCGCGCTCTTCGGCAATCGCGATGAACTGCGCCGCGGGCAACGCGCCGTGCACCTCATGCCCCCAGCGGATCAGCGCTTCGGCCCCGAGAATCCGGCGGCCGTCGGCCGCGAAAACCGGCTGATAGGCGAGCTTTATGCCGCCGTCGCCGTCCAGCGCCTTGCGGAGTTCCGACTCGACCTTGCGCTTGCGCAACAAGAGATCGTCCATGTCGCCGGCGAACACCTCGTAGCGGCCGCGACCGTTCTTCTTGGCCTCGTAAAGCGCGATGTCGGCCTTGCGCAGCAGGTCGTCGGCATCCGTATCCGGTCCGGACGAGAGCGCGATGCCGATGCTCGCGCCGACGAAGACCTGGTCGCCAATGAGCCTGAACGGCTCACGCAGCTTCATAAGCAGCCTTTCGGCGATATCTTCGACGCTTCCGGCGTCGGGAATGTCGAGCAGGATCACAGCGAACTCGTCGCCGCCGAGCCGCGCGACAGTATCGGCTTCGCGGATCGTATGCTTGAGCCGCGCCGCCGTCTGGCGCACGAGCTCGTCGCCGGCCGGATGGCCGAGCGTGTCGTTGATGTGCTTGAAGCGATCGAGGTCGAGGTAAAGCAGCGCAACGTGCGTTCCGTCCTGGCCGGCGAAGAGCAGCATGCGCCGCAACCGGTCCTCGAACAGCGCCCGGTTAGGCAGGCCGGTGAGCGTGTCGTGGAAGGCGAGATATTGCGCCTGGTCCTGGCTGGTCTGCAGCGCGGCTGAGGCGCGACGCAATCGGCGCAGCAGGAACACCAGAACGCCGCCCGCCACGAGCAGCGCGATCGCCAAGGCCGGAGCGATCTTGCGCACCAAGGTAAGGCCGGGCCGCAACTGGTCCCAGCCGATATAGCCGAGGATAACACCACGCGAATCGACCAGCGGCACGGCGGCCGGGCCAACCGGCTCGGACAACGGCACCAGGCGCGCGCCATCGAGCAGGTATTTTGCCGCGATCTTGCCGATGACGGCATCGTTGATGAACTCGGCGGAGATATGCAGATATTCCGTGCCAGGCGCCTGGCTGACGCGATCCGAGCTCGGCACCAGCGGCATGACGCTCAAAATAGCGGGCTTTCCCTGGAGCGAGACGAGATCCTGCGCGACCATCTTGGCCGGCTGGCCGGAGGCGTCGGCCTTCAGCGGCTCACCCAACATGTGGCGCAGCTTGTCGATGGTCGGCCGCAATTCCGGCTCGTCCTCGCCGAAAGCCGACGCCGCAACGACTTTGCCTTCCCGCATGGCGTGGATCGCATGGTTGGCGGCGTCAAGGATGTAGACCCGGTTGTGGCCGTAGTAGCTGTACATCCAGGTGCTGAGGTTTTCCTCGATCCAGGCCTGATTGCCCGCCCTCACATTGGTTACCGAGTCATCCCAGACCGTCACGCTTTCCTGCTCGCGCTGGACCGCGGCAATCTGGTCGTTCAGCCCATCGGCGATGAAAATCTTCTGCCGTTCGAGTGAAGCCTCGTCGGCCTGATTGGCGGCGTAGAAGCCGAAGTCGACGACAATCGCCAACGCGAAAGCGGCAAGCGTCAGCACGGTCAACGTGACCTGGTGCGTCAACGGGCTGCTGTCGTGGCGTGCGCTCATCGCGTTTCCTGGCCGGCTCTTGTGCCGTCAGTGAAAGCAAATCGGGCTTAAAATCACGTTATAATATTAGCAGGGGTTCTCCCGGCTTGACGCGAGCCGATAAGCGTTCCCCAATCCGGCGATGAATGAAACAGCAACCGAATCACGCAGCAACGCCACCGAATACACGGTGAGCGAGATTTCCGGCGCGCTGAAGCGCACTGTCGAGGACGCCTTCGGTAATGTGCGGGTGCGCGGCGAGATTTCCGGCTATCGCGGCCCGCATTCGTCCGGCCACGCCTATTTCGCGCTGAAGGACGACCGGGCGCGGATCGATGCCGTGGTCTGGAAGACCACCATGGCGCGGCTGAAATTCCGCCCCGAGGAAGGCATGGAGGTGATCGCCAGCGGCCGGCTGACGACCTATCCCGGCAAATCCAACTACCAGATCGTCATCGACAATCTTGAGCCGGCCGGCGCCGGCGCGCTGATGGCGCTGCTCGAAGAGCGCAAGCGCCGGCTGCAGGCCGAAGGCCTGTTCGACGCCGGCCGCAAGCGACGGCTGCCCTTCATGCCCAAGGTCATCGGCGTCGTCACCTCGCCGACGGGCTCGGTGATCCGCGACATCATTCATCGCATCAAGGACCGGTTTCCGCTCCATGTGCTGGTCTGGCCGGTGCGGGTCCAAGGCGAGACGACGGCCAAGGAAGTCACCGCGGCCGTCAACGGCTTCAACGCGCTGACTTGGGACGGACCTATCCGCCAGCCCGACGTTTTGATCGTGGCGCGCGGCGGCGGCAGCCTCGAAGACCTCTGGGGCTTCAACGACGAAGGGCTGGCACGTGCCGTCGCGGCGTCGTCCATC
>NZ_RZSB01000711.1:0-3154 GCF_004023285.1 Mesorhizobium sp. M2A.F.Ca.ET.067.02.1.1 | reverse complement strand
GCGCGCATAGCCCTCGGCCGCGTGGCCGGCGCCCTGCTCGTGCCGGACCAGGATGTGCTCGACATCGTCCTGTTGAAAAATTTCATCGTAAATCGGAAGGACCGCGCCGCCCGGATAGCCGAAGACGTGCTTGACGCCATTGTCCTTCAGCGCCTGCACCACCATTTCGGCACCCGTCATTTCGCGCCGCTCGTTCTGTCCGTTGCTCATCGGTCTGGTCCCGTACTGTTTCGCCATCTGGCGATTGCTGGTCGTTTAGTTGGATTGGAGGCAATAAAAAAGGCCCCCGAGGGAGCCTGTGTGGTGCGCATGGGAGGTTTTCGCCCGGCGGTTACACCGCCTTGCCCACGCGCCAGCCTACGAGAATGAGTGCCGTTTTCATGGGCGCGGACAATAAGGGCGAAAACGCGGGCTCGTCAATGGGGTCCGGCGCGAATTCACCCGCCTGTGAGAAACGGCGCTGTTTCGCGCTACCATAGTACAGTTGAGCGCCCGCCGCCGAGGCACCAGTATGTGCCGATGCATGTCGCCCGCAAGGGTGGAGCGGTTTGGGACACGACATGCACCATGATGTGACGTTGGCTGCGAGGAGGACGCATGGCTGGCGAACGGGAGCATATCCGCGAGATCGAAGAGGTGCTGTCCGGCGCGCGATCGGTCCGCGACGATATCGTGGTTCAATCCTGGCTGCGCTGCATCGATACGCATCGGCTCGACCCGGCACGTCCGACGGAAGCCTACATCGTGCCCGATACCCAGTTGCGCGAGCATCGCGAGCAGTCCGAAAGACTGATCGCCATTGCCCGCAGCGGGCTGGACACATTGTTCAAGCAGGTGGCCGGCCAGAACTACGTCCTGCTGCTGGCCGACGCGAAAGGTGTCACCGTCGATTTCCTCGGCGACCCGCTGTTCATGGACCAGTTGCGCACGGCCGGTCTCTATCTCGGCTCCGAATGGTCCGAAAGCCGCACTGGAACCTGCGGCGTCGGCTCCTGCATCGTCACCGGCGAGGCGATGACTATTCACCAGACCGACCATTTCGATACCACACACACGCCGCTCTCCTGCACCGCCGCGCCGATTTTCGACACCAAGGGCGAACTGACCGCCGTGCTCGACATATCGCTGCTGCGCTCGCCGCAGCCGAAAGTCAGCCAGAACCTTGCCCTTCACCTGGTGACGGCGTCTGCCCGGCGCATCGAGCTCGCCAATTTGATGGCGCAGATGCATTCGGAATGGGTGCTGCGCTTTTCGCGCTCGCCCGAATTCCTCGATGTCGATCCGGAGGCAGCGGTGGCGCTCGATGCCTCGGGCCGCATCCTCGGCACCACGCGCGGCGGAGCGCTGCTTCTGGCGCAGGCCGGCGGCGCCGACTGGAGGCTCTCCTCGCCGATCGGTCAGCCGATCTCGCGTTACCTCGACATGGATATCGACGACTTGCCGAACTTGACGCGCGGGCGCCCGACCGAGGAGCGGCTGGTGTTCGGCCGCAACGGCAGCGCGCTGTTTGCGCATGCCATCGAGCCGCAGCCGTCGAGCGGACGCCGCACACCTGTTGAGGCGCTGCCGAAACCGATCGCCGAGCTTTCCGGCGGCGATCCGGCCATGGCGGCCATGCAGGCGCGGGCCGCCAAGCTGGCGCGCACCACCATCCCGATCCTGATCCATGGCGAGACCGGTTCCGGCAAGGAATATCTCGCCCGCGCGCTCCATGACAGCTCCGGGCGTTCCGGCCCGTTCGTGGCCATCAATTGCGCGGCCATTCCCGAACACCTGATCGAGAGCGAGCTGTTCGGGCACGCGGCCGGCGCCTTTACCGGCGCCACGGCCAAGGGACGCAAGGGCCTGATCGAGAGCGCCGACGGCGGCACGCTTTTCCTCGACGAGATCGGCGATATGCCCTACACGCTGCAATCGCGCCTGCTGCGGGTGATCGCCGAGCGCGAACTGATCCCGGTCGGCGGCACAGCACCTCGGCCTGTCGACATCAAGATCATCTCCGCCTCGCACCACGACCTGCGCCGACTGGTTGCCGAGGGCCGTTTCCGCGAGGATCTGTTCTACCGGCTGAACGCCGCCTCGCTGACACTGCCGGCGCTGCGCGAGCGCACCGATTTCGAATGGCTGCTGGAACGGCTGATCGGCGAGCGCGCGCGCCTTGCCGGTCGGGCGGCAAAACTGTCGCCGGCGGCGCGGCTGGCGCTGATCCGTCATGGCTGGCCGGGCAACATCCGCGAGCTCGTCAACGCCGTGGACCTAGCGGTGGCGCTTTGCGACGACGAGACGATCCAGCCTTCCGACCTGCCTGATTTCGCCACGGCCCGCACGGCGCCCCCGGCGCCTTCCGCCAGCCTGGTCGCGTTGCGCGCCCCCTCGCCCGAGGAAGAACGCGCAGCCCTGCTGGCCGTGCTGGCGGCGACCGGCTGGAACATTTCCGAAGCCGCGCGGCGTCTCGGCGTCGACCGCACCACGGTCCATCGCCGCATGAAGCGCCTGCGACTGGAGGCGCCGAACTAAAGTTGCAAGGGCTGTGGCGCGCCGCAGCGCATGCAACAGAAAATGCAACAGGCAAGGCGCCGCAAGAGCGTCCTAACAGATTGATTCCATTGATAGCACCAGATGAGCGCCACGGTTGGCACGCCGCTTGCTGCTCATGACGCACTCTAGCAAGTGGAGGAGAACAAATGCTCGAGAGAACACCCACCACCAAGGCACAGGCGCTGCTCGACAAGTTCGGCAAGGCGCTGGAAACCGGCGACATCGACAGCGCCGTCAACTGTTTCCAGGCCGACTGCTACTGGCGCGACCTCGTCACCTACACCTGGAACCTGAAGACCATGGAAGGCCAGGACCAGGTTCGCGACATGCTGCAAGCGACGCTGGCCAACACCAAGCCGACCGCATGGGCGGTGGCCAAGGGCGAGGAAGCGACCGAGGATAGCGGCGTCATCACCGCCTGGATCACCTTCGAGGCAAGCGTCGCGCGCGGTTTTGGCCTTGTGCGGTTCAAGGGCGACCTGATCTGGACCCTGCTCACCACAATGGCGGAGCTGAAAGGGCATGAGGAGAAAGCGGGCTTCAGTCGTCCGCTCGGCGCCAAGCACGGGCATGGCAAGGACCGCAAGACGTGGCGCGAGGAGCGCGACGACGAGAT
>NZ_RZSB01000710.1:0-3159 GCF_004023285.1 Mesorhizobium sp. M2A.F.Ca.ET.067.02.1.1 | reverse complement strand
AGGAAGTGCCGCCCGCACGACCCGAGCCCGCGCCGGCGCCGGCGCCTGAACCTGCGCCGCAGGAAGTGCCCGCCCCTGAGCCGACTCAGCCGGATATCGAGCCTTCGCGTCCGGAACCGCTGCCTGAGCCGGCGCCTGTGGAGGTGCCGACGCCGCCGAGCGAGGTTCCGGCCGAAACGCCGGCACCGATCGAGGTGCCGCCAGCCGCGCCGCCTTCCATCGAGCCATCCTCGGAAGCCCGCGCTGCCCCTCATCCGCCTGCCGGCACCTTCTCGCCGTATAGAGACGACGAGAAGGATGAAGCTCCCCACCCTCCCCTCGATGGGGAGGGTCGCCACGAAGTGGCGGGGCGGGGTGACAGCGCCGACGCTGGCGCCAGTCACCCCCACCCCCGAGCTGCGCTCGGGACCTCCCCCATCGAGGGGGAGGTAGGGCCTGCACCGGCCTCGCAGCCGACCCTCGAGCCGCGGTCCGCTCCCGCCGCCGGCAAGGTGACGGTCTCAAAGAAGGTCGAGCAGAAAGCCGAGCCGGCAAAGACTTCGGAGCCGGCGCCAAGGCGCTCCTGGTTCCAGCGCATGCGCGAAGGGCTCGCCCGCTCCTCGCGCGAGCTCACCGGCAACATTGCCGGAGTCTTCACCAAGCGAAAGTTGGACGAGGACACGCTGCAGGATCTGGAGGACGTGCTGATCCGCGCCGATCTCGGCGTGGAGACGGCGCTGCGCGTCACCGATTCGCTTGCGTCCAGCCGCTACGGCCGCGACGTCTCCGACTCCGAAGTCCGCGCCGTGATGGCGGCGGAGGTGGAGAAGGTGCTGAGCCCGGTGGCAAAACCGCTCGAGCTCGATCTCAGCCATAAGCCGCATGTCATCCTGGTCGTCGGCGTCAACGGCACCGGCAAGACCACCACCATCGGCAAATTGGCCGCCAAGCTCACCGATGGCGGCCTCAAGGTGATGCTGGCCGCCGGCGATACCTTCCGCGCCGCCGCGATCGAGCAGTTGAAGATCTGGGGCGAACGCACGAAATCGCCCGTCATCGCCACCAAGCTCGGCGCCGACGCCGCGGGCCTCGCCTATGACGCCTTCGAGAAGGCCAAGGAGGCCGGCTCCGACGTTTTGATCATCGACACGGCCGGCCGGCTGCAAAACAAGACCGAGCTGATGGCCGAGTTGGAGAAGATCGTGCGCGTGCTCGGAAAACTCGATCCGGAAGCGCCGCACACGGTGCTGCAGACGGTCGACGCCACCACCGGCCAGAATGCGCTGAACCAGGTCGAGATCTTCCGCAACGTCGCCGGCGTCAACGGGCTGGTGATGACCAAGCTGGACGGCACGGCGCGCGGCGGTATTCTGGTGGCGATCGCCGCCAAGCACCGGCTGCCGGTCTATTTCATCGGTGTCGGCGAGCAGGTCGACGACCTCGAACCGTTTTCGGCCAGCGAATTTGCCAGGGCGATCGCCGGCGTCGCCTGAACAAAGGCGTGATCTTGGAAGACCGCCTGCTTTTCGGCCAGATCATGCGCAAGAAGGACTTTTATGAACATCCTCGAACGCGACCCGTCCGATCCACGCCGCAAGCCGATGAACCCCGGCCTGAAATTCCTGCTCGAGCTTGGGCCGGGCCTGGTGTTCTTCTTCACCACCATCCGTGGCGAGTGGCTGGCCGAGAAATTCCCGGTGCTTGCCCATCTCGGCGAGCCGATCCTGATCGCCACGGCCTTCTTCATGGTCGCGACCGCGCTTTCGCTCGGCGTCTCCTGGCTGCTCACGCGCAGCCTGCCGCTGATGCCGCTGGTCTCGGCGATCGTCGTCTTCGTCTTCGGCGCGCTGGCGCTTTACCTGCAGGACAAGACCTTCGCTTTCATGAAGCCCACGATCATCAACTCGCTGTTCGGCGTAACCCTGCTCGGCGGGCTGCTGTTCGGCCGCTCGCTGCTCGGCTACGTCTTCGATTCCGCCTTTCAGCTCGATGCCGAGGGCTGGCGCAAGCTGACCTTCCGCTGGGGCCTTTTCTTCCTGTTCCTGGCCGTGCTCAACGAGGTGATGTGGCGCAACTTCTCCGAGGCGACCTGGCTATATTTCAAGGTCTGGGGCACGATCCCGATCACCTTGCTGTTCACCTTCAGCCAGATGCCGCTGATCATGCGCCACTCGCTCGAGGAAAAAGCCAAGGAAGAGAAGGCCGGAAACTAAAGCAATTCCAGGAAAAGCGTGACGCGGTTTTCCGTCCGGAATTGCGCCAGAATAAGAGGGGGGCGACATGGAATTCCTCACCACGCATGACGAGCTGAGGACGATCTACAAAACGCCCCGGCCGACCGACGGCTCGATCCGGAAGGAACTGAAGAGCCTCGACGGCCATTGCCGTTCCTTCATCGGCAAGAGCCCCTTCGTGCTGATCGGATCCTCCGACGGCGCCGGCAATGCCGATGTGACGCCCAAGGGCGACAAGCCCGGCTTCACCGCCATACTCGACAACAACACCATCGCCATTCCAGACCGTCCCGGCAACAACCGGCTGGACACGCTGGAAAACATCATCCGCAACCCCTCGGTCGGGCTGCTTTTCCTGATCCCCGGCATGAACGAGACGCTGCGCGTCAATGGCGACGGTCGCATCACCGTCGATCCTACGTTGCGCGAACGCCTGGCGGTCGACAGCAAGGAGCCGCAGAGCGTCATCGTGGTGACGGTCAAGGCCGCCTATATGCACTGCGCCAAGGCCTTCATGCGCTCCGATCTCTGGAAGCCCGAGACCTGGTATGACCGCGCGAGCCTGCCGACGCTCGGCCAGATCATCCGCGACCAGCTGGCGCTCACCGAAAGCGCCGGCGAGATCGACCGCGAGCTGGACGACGATTACCGGCAGACCATGTGGTAGGCTTGCCGGACGACTCACTTCTTTCGTCCGGCCCTCCCTTGATCGAAATCATTGCCATATCGGGCAGCCTGCGCGCCGCCTATGACCAACTCGGCCCTGCTTGCCGCCCTGGCCGCCAATGCCCCTGACGACTGTCGCGTCCAGGTCTATGACGGGCTCGGCCGGCTGCCGATCTTCAACCCCGACGATGAGGGCGAGCGCACGCCGCCCGAAGCGGCGCGCCTGATCGAGATGATAACCCGGGCCGACGGCGTCATCGGCTCTTGCGCGGAGTACGCG
>NZ_RZSB01000070.1:0-13807 GCF_004023285.1 Mesorhizobium sp. M2A.F.Ca.ET.067.02.1.1 | reverse complement strand
GCGCTGCAGACGGAGCGCGACAGGGCGGCCGAGGAGTTGCGCCGGCAAGAGGAAGAAGCGCGGCAGAAAGCCGAGGCGGAGGCCAGGGCGAAAGCCGAAGCAGAAGCGCAGGCACTGGCGGAAGCCGAGGCAAAAGCCAAGGCCGACGAAGAGGCGAAGGCGAAGGCGGAAGCCGACGCCAAGGCGCAGGCCGAAGCGGACGCCAAGGCGAAGGCTGATCAACAGGCGAAGGCCGAGGCCGAGCAGCGGGCTGCGGACGAGGCGGCCAAGGCGCAGGCCGAGGCCGATCGCAAGAAGGCGGAGCAGGCGAAGCTGGAAGCAGCACGCAAGGCGGCTCAGCAGGCGCCAAAGGCGGACCAGTCACTCCCCGGCGTCAATGACGGTTCGAGTCCGCCGCCGGCCAAGCCGAAGGCCAATCCGTTCACGATCGACAATCTGTTGAAGTCGCTCGACGGCGGTTGAGCTTTCCGCCGCAGGCGCGGCGGAGCTGGTCCCCAGCACAGGGATTTGACCGGTCGGCTCTGTAAAGCGCGTCGCAATCTTTCAGATTCGCTCCATGCGCTTTAGGTTTTTGATTTTGCGCATGTCTTTATCCCGAAACCGGGTCCCACTTTCGGGAGACATGCTTTAACGTTGGCAGGGGGCAAGCGTTGGAGATCGGCCGAAACGCCCATCGCGATCGTTGTTGGGGCGGCTTCAAGCAATCCCCGGTGATCCGGTTTAAAAGCAACCCTCAGGATGCAGCGCCGCCGCGTTTCGCCCAGGCCAGCACATAGAGCCTCAGCGCCGACGACAGGTTCGCGTCGCGGGTGCGCGTCTCGTCGATCTCGGCGACCAGGGCCGCGAGCGACAGCGAACGCTGCGCGGCGATGGCGACGAGGTCGTCGTAGAAGGGTTGCTCCAGGGAAAAGCTGGTGCGGTGACCGCGGATCGTTACCGAGCGTTTTTCGACCGCGGCCATTGCAGGACTCAGCGCTTGCCGGGGTCGTCGGGCTTTTCCCGGCGATGGCCGGCCATGAATGTCTCGGCCTTCTCCGATGTCAGCCGGTCGCGCTCGCGCTCCGCCTTCGAGCGGCCGTGCAACGCCCGGTTCTCGCTCGCTTGGCGTTCCTTCTCGGTGCGCGCTTTCTGCTTGCGGGCCTGGCGGAGATTGACGACCTCGCCCATGGCGCCGGACTACTTCTTGCGGAAGGCGTCGAGCGAGACGACGTCGGCGCCTTTGCCGCCGGTCTCGGCGACCGCCGGCTTCTTCTCGGCCTCGGTGGCCTTCTTCTTGGTTTCCGGCTTCTTCTCGGGAACGACGGCGATCGGTTCAGGCGCCGGAGCGGCGGCCTCGTCTTCCACGCTCTCCGTCTTGACGTCGAATTCGAGCTCGAAATTGACCGACGGATCGTAGAAGCCGCGCACGGCGGAGAAGGGGATCTCGAGCTTTTCCGGAACGTCGGAGAAGGAAAGTCCGACCTCGAAGCCGGCATCCGTCACCTTGAGGTCCCAATACTGAAACTGGATGACGATGGTCATCTGCTCCGGATAGCGCTCGCGCAACCGCGACGAGATGCGCACCCCCGGCGCGCCGGTCAGGAAGGTGATGAAGAAATGATGATTGCCCGGAAGGCCGGTGCGCGCGACCTCGGCCAGGACCTTGCGCATGACGCCGCGCAGAGCCTCCTGGGCCAGAATGTCGTAGCGGATATGGTCGTCGGCCATGTGATGGTCGGGTTCCGTTGAATCGTCCGCATAGCTGTAATGAAGCTTGGGCGCGGCGTAAACCGCATATAGGCGCAAAGCGGTGAGGCCAAGAGGGGCGCCAGTGATTTGATCGCTCAGGCGTGGGCGAGCGCGGCCTGTTTGCCGGCTGGCGACTTCTTCCTGGCAAAGGCGCTGAGGAAGGTCCGCACGCCGTTGGTGGCGGAGCGCAGCACCTCTTCCTCGGTTGGCGTGCCGCCCAGCATGAACGTGATCTGAAGCTCGGCGTTGACGAGGGCCAGGAACTGACGCGCCGCGACGTCGGGGTCGCCGATCGAAAGATGTCCGGCAAAGGCAAGCCGGGCGAAGCGCGCGGCAAGCGCCGACCAGGTGCGGCCAGGGCCTTGTTCGCGCCATTCGGCAAACAGTTCCGGATAACGCTCGCCTTCGGCCTGGATCAGCTTGCGCAGGAAACGGCCATCGCGGTTGCAGATGCAATTGCGGTTCATACGCACCGCGAAGGCGATCAGGTCGGCCTCGATGTCGGTGGGCTGGTCGGGGAAGCTGGCGATGGTGGCGAAGATGCCGGCATTGCAGCGCTCCGTCAGGTCGCGCACGACGGCGACGAAGAGGTTTTCCTTGTCGCCATGATGGTTGTAGACGGTCTGCCGCGATACGCCGGCCTCGGCCGCGATCAGGTCGATATTGGCGCCGGCATAGCCTTCGCGGCAGAAGACGGAAGCGGCTGCATCCACCACCGACACGCGCTTGGCCTCATGGCTGCGTGGCGGGAAAGTGTCAGGAGAAACGCCGTGCCTCATGGAAATCTATATAGCGGTGATTGACGAATTGGACAAGCCTGTCTAAATTTGTGGACACAACGAAGGGAAATCCCGCTGGAGAGACGAATATGTTCGCCTGATAGGGCGAATGAATTCACTCTGATTGTAGGATTCCACGCGGGATGGAACGTCCTGGATTCAGACGCCGGTATTGCGGCGGCAACCAGATCCGAAAAGAGCCTTTATCATGAGTCCCAAATTCCTCCGCATCGCGGTCGTGCTCGGCTTGTTGTCTGCGATCGGCCCGTTTGCGATCGATATGTATCTTCCCGCGCTGCCTTCGATCGGCCAGGACCTGCATGCCGGCACCGCCGCCGTGCAGATGAGCCTTCTGATCTTCTTCCTGTCGATGGGTTTCGGTCAGATCGTCGTCGGGCCGATCTCCGACATGGTCGGCCGCAAGGCGCCGCTTTATGCCGGCCTCGCGCTGTTCATGGTCGGCGGCGTCGGCTCGGCCATGGCGCCGAATATCGAGTGGCTGATCGCCTTCCGCTTCCTGCAGGGCCTCGGCGCCAGCGCCGGTATGGCGGTGCCGCGCGCCATCGTGCGCGACCTGCACACGGGCAATGAGGCTGCCAAGCTGATGTCGCTTCTGATGCTGGTGTTCTCGGTGTCGCCGATCCTGGCGCCGCTGACCGGCAGCCAGATCATTGAAAGTTTCGGCTGGCGCGCCGTGTTCTGGACCGTCACGGGCGCGGCTGCCTTGGCTACCATCCTGCTTGCCACCTCCCTTAAGGAGACGCGGCCGGTCGAAGAGCGCGCTGGCTCGTCCTTCGGGACGGCGCTTGCCGGCTACCGCTACCTGATGGGCGACCGCAATTTCCTGGGCCTTGTGGCGATCGCCGGCTTCGGCATTGCGAGCTTCTTCGTCTATCTGTCGAGTTCGTCCTTCATCCTGATCGACCATTACGGTCTGTCGCCGTCGGCCTACAGCGTGTTCTTCTCGATCAACGCGGTTGCCTTCATCGGCATGTCGCAGCTGACCGGGATGCTCGCCGACCGCTTCGGGCTGAAGCGCGTCGTCTGGGTGGCGGTCACCGGCTATGCCACAATCATGGTGGCGCTGTTCGCGATCATGGCTTCGGGCGTCGACCGGCTCGACGTGATGGCGGCGCTGCTGTTCATCGGCTACGGCTTCCTCGGCCTCGTCATCCCGACCACTTCGGTGCTGGCGATGGAGGAGCATGGCGAGATCGCCGGCACGGCCTCGGCGCTGATGGGCACGCTGCATTTCGCCATCGGCGCGCTGGCGATGGGAGTCGCCGGCATCTTCTTCGACGGCACGCCGCTGCCGATGGTGGCTGGCATTACGCTCTGCGCGGTGATCTCGTTCACGCTGGCCAAGCTGACGCTCGGCCGCGCGCGTGAAGCGGTCGAGGCGCCGGCGGAGTAAAGCGCCTCGAAACAACCCGAAAAAGGCCGGCTTGCCCGGCCTTTTTATATCTGTCGCAAAGCCGCTTGATCGATGACGAAGCGCACCCGCTCTTCGACCGAGGCAAGAGGTAAAGGCACCAGTTCGTGGCCGAGCTCCGCATATACGCCGGTCACCGAGCGGAATGTGCGTTCGGCCTCCTCCAGCGTCTGCTTGCGCTCCTCGTCCTGGGTGAAAATCTCCGGCCAGGGCGGCGTCACGAAGACGCGGCGCGCGTAGCGGAATTTTTCCGCAGCGCTGGCGACATGATTCGGCACCGGCAGGCCGCAGAGCCTGAGATAGCCGATCGTATCGGGCGCGCCGCGGTCGAAGAAGACCGGGCCGGCTTCAGCATGGGCGGCGCGCCAGGAGCGCAGTTCCCACGACAGCATCAGCTCGGCAAAGAACCCGCGGTCCTGCCAGGGAAGGGCAGGGCCGCCGATGGCCATCTGGTCGCGGATGATGCCGCGCCCGGCTTCGGGGGTCGTCGCGAAACCCTTGGCCTGCAACGCTTCGATCAAGCTGGTCTTGCCGGAACCGGGGCCTCCGGTCAGCACGAAGAATCGATCGGAATCGTTTTGCATCGCTTATCCATGGATGTTGGGCGGCAAGGCCGTGCCGCGCATCAAAGCGCCGGACGAGCCTTGGCCGTTCGATTGATTGGGAAGAAGCAAAAAGGGGAAGGTGGAGGTTTCTGTTGCCAGGTACCTCCGAACCCCGCCTAGAAGTGCGAACCGCTAGGGCTTGATTTGAAGCGTTCGCGCCGCATTAAGCAGCGAGACGAGCTTCCGCATAGTTGTCGTTGGCAACTATAAGTTTAGCCCGATGACGGTGGTACAATGCCGGGCAAAAGTACGATCTTTACACCTTCGTCGATCCTATTTCGCCCCCAGCAAAAGCCGCTCTGTCAGCCAGAGCGGTTTTTGGTGGAGGCGCCGGGTACCGCCCCCGGGTCCGAACGGCTTATTTCATCGCCTGTTTATCGCCATAGTCGGTCAGGCCGACGAAGCGAATATAGGGACCGATGAGGAAAAAATAAAGGCCAAACCGGCGCCTATCCGGTTATGCCAAACTGTGCAGCCAAGGGTTGACTTGCGCGCCCACTCAATCAAATCTCGCTCCCGGTGAGGAGTCTCTGACCTAGCGCAAAGGTTGCGCGACGCGCCACAACCCTCATCGACCGGATTCGTGGCGCCGACGAGGGGAAGTTCGATGGCCGACTATCTTGCGGATGTGAAGAAATACGATGCCGGCGCCAGCGCCGACGCGGTCGATAAGATCGTCAAGCATTTGGGTATTGCGCTCAGGAACCGCGATTCCTCGCTGGTGTCCTGCACCGACCCGAAGGAACTCGATCGCGTTCGCGAGAATTGGATCGGCAAGAAGCTCGGCATCGCCGATGCCGCAAAGGCGAATGCCTCGATCGAGAAGACCTGCAAGGCCATGCAGGCGGACAACACCAAGAGCCGCGTGACCTTCTACTACCTGGTTGCCAAGGATCTCGGCAAACTCGGCTCTCTCTGAGTCCTGGCCACACGGCAGCCGGCACGAAACCGTGCCGACACCGTGGGCTTTTGGGTGCGACCCGCATCCGCAGCCGCTTTGCGGTGTTCGACCGGGTGTCGGTCGGGTATGATTGGCTGTAACCCGAATCGAGGCGGAGCCGATGCGCCAATATCTCGACCTGTTGAAGCATGTGCTGGAGAACGGCAGCGACCGTGGCGACCGTACCGGAACCGGTACGCGCTCGGTGTTCGGCTACCAGATGCGCTTCGACCTTTCGCGCGGCTTTCCCGTCACGACCACCAAGAAGCTGCATCTGAAGTCGATCATCCACGAGCTTCTGTGGTTCCTGGCCGGCGACACCAACATCAAATATCTCAACGACAACGGTGTCACCATCTGGGACGAATGGGCCGACGAGAACGGCGATCTCGGCCCGGTCTATGGCAAGCAGTGGCGCTCATGGCCGGACGGACATGGCGGGGAGATCGACCAGATCGCGGGCCTTTTGAAGGAGATACGCCGGAATCCCAACTCGCGCCGGCTGATCGTCTCGGCCTGGAATCCGGCCGAAGTCGAGGCGATGGCGCTGCCGCCCTGCCACTGCCTGTTCCAGTTCTATGTTTCGGAAGGCAGGCTCTCCTGCCAGCTTTACCAGCGCTCGGCCGACATCTTCCTCGGCGTGCCGTTCAACATCGCTTCCTATGCCCTGCTCACCATGATGGTGGCGCAGGTGACCGGGCTGAAGCCGGGCGACTTCGTCCACACGCTGGGCGACGCGCATCTTTATTCGAACCATTTCGAGCAGGCGCGCGAGCAGATGCGGCGCATGCCGAAGGCTCTGCCGACGATGTGGATCAATCCGGAGGTGAAGGACCTGTTCGCCTTCCGTTTCGAGGATTTCCGCCTCGAGAATTATTTCGCGGACGCGAATATCAGGGCGCCGATCGCGGTTTAACTCGCTCAGTCGATGCCGACCATGACATCCGAGGCCTTGATCACCGCTTAGGCCTGCTTGCCCGTCTCGAGCGCAAGGTCGGCGACCGCCTCATTGGTGATCGATGCGGTGACGATTACGCCGCCGCCGATGTCGATCCTGACATGCGAGGTGGTCGCTCCCTTGACGATCTCGGTGACCTTACCATTCAGGATATTGCGGGCGCTGATCTTCATGCGTGTCTCCTTGAGCAGCGCTGTTTCCGATTTATCGTAGACCGGGACCATGCCGGCCCACGATGCCACGACAGGCGAAAAGCCTTTCCTTGTTATGTTCATCCGGATATATCGGTCTGAGGCTTCGAGCCGTACGGATTTTGAAACTAGGGAGAGACTTCATGACGGGCACGGGTTTCGGGTTGAAGGCGATCGCTATTGGAGGTTTCACGGCAATGCTGATGGCGGCGGTGACGGCGGCACGTGCCGACGACAAGGTCGTCGTGTTTGCCGCGGCAAGCCTCAAGGACGCGCTCGATGCGGTCAACAAGGCCTGCGAGCCGGAAGTCGGCGAGGCCGCCACCATTTCCTACGCGGCAAGCTCCGCCCTGGCCAAGCAGATCGAAGGCGGCGCGCCGGCCGACGTCTTCGTGTCGGCCGACCTCGACTGGATGAAATATCTCTCGGACAAGAAGCTGACCAAGCCGGACACCGAGGTGAAGCTGCTTGGCAACCAGATCGTGCTCGTGGCGCCGAAGGATTCCACGGTCGAGACTAAAGTCGAGAAGGGCTTCGACCTCGCCAAGCGGATCGGTGACGGCAAGCTTGCCATGGGCGATTTCAAGGCCGTGCCGGCCGGCAAATACGGCAAGGCGGCGCTGGAATCGCTGGGCGTCTGGTCGTCCGTCGAGGGCAAGGTCGCGCAGGCCGAGAATGTGCGTGCAGCCTTGAAGCTGGTGTCGACGGGCGAGGCGGCGCTGGGCATCGTCTACGCCACCGACGCGCATGCGGAGAAGGGCGTCAAGGTCGTCGGCACCTTCCCGGAAGATTCGCATCCGCCGATCATCTACCCGATTGCCCAGATCGCCGATTCGAAGGACAAGGATACGGCTGCCTTCCTGAAATGCGTCGAATCGGCCAAGGCTGCCGAACTCTTCAAGGAGCAGGGTTTCACGGTGCTCGCGCCGAGCAACTAAGAGAGATCGCGCAAACGCTGACATGAACTGGCTGTTGGACCTCACTCCCGACGAATGGAATGCGGTCCGGCTGTCGATCAAGGTGGCGACGGTGGCAATGATCGCCAGCCTGCCGCCCGGCATCCTGCTTGCGCTGCTGCTGGCGCGAGGGCGTTTCTGGGGCAAGACCCTGCTCAACGGGCTGGTGCATCTGCCGCTGATCCTGCCGCCGGTGGTGACGGGCTATCTGCTCCTGCTCACCTTCGGCCGGCGCGGGCTGGCCGGCGCCTTTCTGGCCGAGCATTTCGGCATCGTCTTTTCATTCCGCTGGACAGGCGCGGCGCTGGCCTGCGGCGTCATGGGCTTTCCGCTGATGGTACGGGCGATCCGGCTGTCGATCGAGGCCGTCGACCGCAGAATCGAGGCGGCGGCCGGCACGCTTGGCGCCAATCCGCTCTGGGTGTTCGCCACCATCACGCTGCCGCTGATCCTGCCCGGCCTGATTGCCGGAGCCATCCTTTCCTTTGCCAAGGCGATGGGCGAATTCGGCGCCACCATCACCTTCGTCTCCAACATCCCCAATGAGACGCAGACTTTGCCCTCGGCGATCTACACCTTCACACAGGTGCCCGGCGGCGATGAGGGCGCGCTCAGGCTGACGCTGATCTCGATCGTCATCTCGATGGTCGCGCTCGTCGCCTCGGAGGTGCTGGCGCGGCGCGTCGGCCGGCGGATGGACATCGAATGACGCTCTCGGTCGACATCCGCCATCGCCTGGGCGACTTCGCCGTGGAAGCGCGTTTCGACAGCGCCGGGCGGCTGACGGCGCTGTTCGGGCCTTCCGGCTCGGGCAAGTCGACGCTGATCAACCTGATCGCGGGGCTGATCCGCCCGGACAAGGGCCGCATTGCCGTCGATGGGCGGGTGCTGGCCGATACTGAAGCGCGGATCTTCGTGCCGATGCACAGGCGGCGGATCGGCATGGTGTTCCAGGATGCGCGGCTGTTCCCGCATATGAGCGTCGCCGGCAATCTGCGCTATGGCCGCTGGTTCACGCCGGCTTCCGAGCGCTACGCCAAGATGGATGCGGTGGTCGAGCTGCTCGGCATCGGTCATCTCCTCGACCGGCGGCCGGCGAAACTGTCGGGCGGCGAGAAGCAGCGCGTCGCGATCGGCCGTGCCCTGCTTGCCAGCCCGAAACTTCTTCTGATGGACGAGCCGCTCGCCTCGCTCGACGAGGCGCGCAAGGCCGAAATCCTGCCCTATATCGAACGGCTGCGCGACGAGACCAAAATCCCGATCGTCTATGTCAGCCATTCCGTCGCGGAGGTGGCGAGGCTGGCGAGCGACGTGGTCGTGCTATCGCAAGGCAAGGTGGCGGCCGCGGGCCCGACCGAGGCGATCATGCAACGGCTCGACCTGTTGCCGGCGGAGGAGCGCGGCGAGGGCGGGGCGGTGCTCGACACCAAGGTTCTGCGCCACGACGAGGCATTCGGCATGACGGTGCTGACCTCACCGGCCGGCGAAATCCGGGTGCCGAAACTGGCGATGGCAGCGGGCGCTCCGGTGCGCATTCGCATCCGCGCCCGCGACGTCATGATCGCGACCGAGCGGCCGGCAGGTCTCAGCGCGCTCAACATTCTGGCGGGAACGATCACCGCTGTCAGGCCGGGCATCGGGCCGACCGTGGAAATCGCCATCGACTGCAATGGCGCGATCGTGCTGGCGCGGATCACCGAACAGTCCAAACACACCCTTCGTCTGGCGCTCGGCCAGCAGGTCTTCGCGGTGATCAAGACGGTGAGCTTCGACAGCGCGACGACCGGGGCGGGGCTGCCGGTTGAGGCGGATGGTTGACGAACGGGCCAGATCGCTATGTTGATTTGGAATAGCGATCTGGCGGCGGAGAGGGTAATCTTGGCATGATCGCGGAGGATAAGGCATGCCATCGTTGAGCCTGCGGATAAATCTCGACCCCGACGGCCGGATCGGCCCCGGCAAGATTGAGCTCTTGGAGCAGATCGCCGCCTTCGGCTCGATCTCGGCTGCGGCGCGCGGCATGGAGATGTCCTACAAGCATGCGTGGGATCTGGTCGAGGACATGAACCGCGTGTTCGGCAAGTCGCTGGTCGCCGCGCAGACCGGCGGCAAGAAGGGCGGCGGCGCGCAATTGACATCGGTGGGTTTGGCGGTCGTCAGCCGTTTCCGGGCCATAGAGCGGGCCGCGTCATCGGCCGCGGCCGTCCATATGCAGGCGCTGCAGGCGGAGATCGATGCCGGATGAAGGGCAGTAGGGCAGTAGGGCAGTAGGGCGATAGGGCAGTAGGGCAGTAGGGTGTGACGTCCCGGCTTGCGCATGCGATGTGCGCGCCCCTATTGCCTTACTGCCCTACTCCCTTACTCCCCTGATTTCCTCAGCAGATAAGTGTCCATGATCCAGCCCTTTTTCCGGCGGGCTTCCTCGCGGACCTTCTCGATCTTGGCACCGACATCGCCTAGGCGTCCGGAGATGACGATCTCATCCGGCGTGCCGAGATAGGCGCCCCACTGGATGAAGACATCCTTGTCGGCCAGCGTGTTGAAGGCGCATTTGCCGTCGAGCATGACTATGGTCGAGCCGGCATTGGCCGGCAGGCCTTCTTCGGTCAGCCGGCGGCCGGTGGTCACCAGGATCGAATCGCCGATGCGGTTGAGCGCGGTCGCGTGGGCGGCGGCCAGCGCCTGGATCGCAGTGATGCCGGGGATGACTTCGAGCTCGAAACCCACATTGCCCCTCAGGCGGACGCGCTCGAGGATGCGCAGCGCGCTGTCATAAAGCGACGGGTCGCCCCAGATCAGGAAGGCGCCGCAACCGTCTTCGGCAAGCTCGTGGCGGATCAGGGTCTCGTAGATTTCGGCGATCGCCTCGTGCCAGTCGTCGACGGTTGTCCGGTAGGACGATGTCGGCTCGGCCCTGACCGGCACCTCGAATTCGACGCGGCGCGATTTAGGGTTGGTGACGAAGCGGTCGCAGATCTGCCGGCGCAGATCGGCGAGATCGTTCTTCTTCGCCCCCTTGTCGGGGATGAACAGCACGTCGGCGCGGTTCAGGCCGTTGATGGCCTGGACCGTCATGTGATCGGGATTACCGGCGCCGATGCCGATGACGAGAAGCTTGCGCATGGCGATCTCCTGCCTGATCGGCGGCTCGGTGTCCAGAAGTACCCGTATCCGGTGACGAAGGGCTTTGAAACGCTATCTTGAAACGGGTAGATGGAAGAGCGCATCCGGCTGGTCCCGGTATAGCGGCACAGAGGAGGGGTCGATGTTACGCACCATACTGACCGCGGCGCTGGCGATCATGGCCGCTCCGGCCCTCGCCAACGATTCCGTCGCCGAACTCGGCACCGGCGGCCTGATCCTGTCGCGCAGCGATGCCGTCGCCATGCAAAGCGAGGACCTTTTCATCTCGCCGGAGAAAGTCACGGTCGACTATGTCTTCCGCAACAACACCGACAAGGATGTCAGCTCCATCGTGGCATTCCCGATGCCCGACATCGAAGGCGATCCCAACGAGATGCCGGCGATCCCGGAGGCGCAGAGCGACAATTTCCTCGGCTTCGAGGTGACGATTGACGGCGTCGACGCGAAGCCTCAGCTTGAGCAACGGGCGTTTGCGCTGGGCATCGACATCACTGCCGACCTCAAGGCCCAGAGCGTGCCGCTCTATCCGTTCGGCGATGCTGCCAAGGCGGCGCTGGCGAAACTGCCCAAGGATGTCACCAAGGACTGGGAAGACCGCGGCATCATCATCGAGGATACGGCCGATGACGGTTCGGGCATGCAGACCGCCTATGTGCCCTTCTGGCAATTGCGCTCGACCTATTGGTGGCGTTCGACCTTCCCGGCCAACAAGGAAGTTCATGTCTCGCATCGCTATAAGCCAAGCGTCGGCGGCACCTCCTCGGTCAGCTTCTTCTCCGATGGCCAGTTCCAGAGCCCGCAATACGAGACTTACAAGACCCGCTACTGCATGGATCAGACGTTCGAGAACGTGGTGCGCAAGGCGGCCAAGGCGAATCCGGACGGTTCTCCAAAATATTACGAGAGCCGGATCGCCTACGTCCTCACCACGGGGGGCAACTGGGCCTCCGGCACCATCGGCAATTTCAAGCTGACGATCGACAAGGGCAGCCCCAAAAACCTCGTCTCCTTCTGCGGCGACAATGTCAAAAAGGTCGGACCGACGACATTCGAGATCACCGCGAAAGATTTTTATCCCGAGCGCGACATCGACATCCTGCTGCTCGAGCCGTCCGACAATGGCGGGAACGGCGGCTGATGGATATCGCGATCTATGTCGCCATCGCCGAAAACGGCGTGATCGGCCGCGAGGGCGGCCTGCCGTGGCGGCTTTCCACCGATCTCAAGCGCTTCAAGGCCGACACGATGGGCAAGCCGATCATCATGGGCCGCAAGACCTATGAGGGCATCGGCCGGCCGCTGCCCGGCCGGCTCAACATCGTGGTGACGCGCGACAAGGCCTGGCGCGCCGAAGGCATCGAGGTCGCCCATTCGCTGAGTGATGCGATCGCGCTGGCCAAGGTGCGCGGCCGCTGCATGGCGGGAGCGGAGGAGATCTGCGTGGTCGGTGGCGGCGAGATCTATGCCCAGGCCTTGCCGCTGGCGGACCGGCTGCATGTGACGCATGTGCTGGCCAGCGTCGATGGCGACGCGCATTTCTCTCCGATCGACCCGAGCATCTGGCAAATCGTCAGCGCCGAGGATTTCCCCGCCGGCGAGAAAGACAGCCACGCCACGCGTTATACGGTTTACGAGCGCCGACGCGACGATCGTTGACGACGACAAAGGGTCGCTACCGATCCAAATCGCATGGGGACGATGGCCCATCGCGTTGAAAGCGGATCGACGCGTCCCTATAGAAGAACGGTGTTGCAGCGGTCCGCGTCCAACCGGACGCACAAGAGGTTGCCGTAATACTTTGATTTTGGCGCCTGATTCCGTTTCGAAAACCGATATGGGTTTTCTGGGTCTTGCGTTAGGATTGCGCCGCAAGGCCTGAGCGAACCGAAGCGAAAGGACATTCATGCCCTGGAACGACAAGAGCGGCGGCGGCGGCCCATGGGGCGGCGGCGGCAATCAGGGACCCTGGGGGCAGGGACCGAAAGGGCCAAGCGGACCGCAGGGTTCCCCGCCCGATCTAGAGGACATCATCCGCCGTGGCCAGGACAGGCTGCGGCGCGCGCTTCCGGGCGGCGGCGGCGCCAGCCCGGCGGTGCTCGGGCTCATCGCTCTGGCGCTCGTCGTGCTGTGGGCCTTCAAGGCGATCTATACCGTGCAGCCGGACGAGGTCGCCGTCGAGTTGCGCTTCGGCCAGCCGAAGACCGAGCTGTCCCAGCCGGGCCTGCATTTTCACTGGTGGCCGATCGAAACGGTCGAAACCGCCAAGATATCCGAGCAGCTCGTCAGCATCGGCGGCGGCGCGAGCAGCGGCTCCGGGCTGATGCTCTCGGGCGACCAGAACATCGTCAACGTTCAGTTCTCGGTGGCATACCAGGTTTCCGATCCCAAAGCTTACCTGTTCGACGTCTCCGATCCCGACGGTATGCTGGCGCAGGTCGCCGAGAGCGCGATGCGCGAAGTCGTCGGCCGGCGCCCGGCGCAGGATATTTTCCGCGACGATCGCCAGGGCATCGCAACCGCGGTGCGCGAGATCATCCAGGGCACGCTCGACGGCTACAAGACCGGTCTCCAGGTGAACGCGGTCTCGATCGAGGACGCCGCACCGCCGCGCGAGGTCGCCGATGCGTTCGACGAAGTGCAGCGCGCCGAGCAGGACGAGGACAAGTTCGTCGAGCAGGCCAACCAGTATTCCAACCAGAAGCTCGGGCAGGCGCGTGGCCAAGCGGCGCAGATCCGCGAAGACGCGGCCGCCTACAAGAACCGGGTCGTTCAGGAGGCGGAAGGCGAGGCGCAGCGCTTCATCTCCGTCTACAACGAATATGCCAAGGCGCCCGACGTCACGCGCAAGCGCCTTTATCTCGAAACCATGGAGAGGATCCTGAAGGACTCGAACAAGGTCGTCGTCGAGCCGGGCAACGGTCAGGGCGTGCTGCCTTACTTGCCGCTGCCGGCATTGCAGCCGAAAGCGCCGCCGTCGCCCCTGGGCGCCACTACGGGAGGTAACCAGTGATGGCCAACCGTCTTCCCATCGTCGCCGTCATCGCGGCTGTCCTCCTGTTCCTGCTCTATTCCGC
>NZ_RZSB01000709.1:0-3163 GCF_004023285.1 Mesorhizobium sp. M2A.F.Ca.ET.067.02.1.1 | reverse complement strand
GTTGAGGCCGAACTGCCGGCAACGCAAAGCGGCCCGTGGTTCGCCGGCGAGCGCTTCTCGCTGGTCGATGCCGTTTACGGGCCGATCTTCCGCTACTTCGACACCTTCGACCGCATCGGCGATTTCGGCATTCTCGACGGCAAGCCGCTCGTCCAAGCCTGGCGCGCGGCCTTGAGCAGGCGGCAATCGGTCAAGGAGGCGGTCGGCGCGGACTATCCGCGGCGGTTGCATGCCTTTCTGCAGGCAAAGGGATCCTATCTATCCGGGATCATCAGGCGGCAGGCCACTGAAACTCCGCAAGCCCGATCCGTCTGAACGGGTCGATGACCGTTCCGGCGACCATGGCGGCGAGGAATTGCGGCCCCGGCGGGATACACGCCAGCGCCGCCACCATGCGGTCGCGGACAAAGGGCAAGGCTGCGGAGTCCGACTGGTAGAACGGCGTCAGCGACAGTGACAATGCTTGGAACACGCGCACATGCCAACGGCGTGCGCTGGCATAAGTCGCCAGCGCGTCGTCGAGGCTGTCCGCCCGCGCAAGCGCATGGCTGAGCGCGGCGGCGTCGAGCAGCGCCATGTTCGCGCCTTGCCCGAGTTGCGGGCTGGTCGAATGCGCGGCGTCGCCGATAACCGCAAGCCGCCGGCCTGCCGGCAGTCTCATCGTGTGATGGCCGTAACGGGCGAGCGAGAGCTGCTCGAAACTGTCGATCTGGCTGGTGAAAACCTCGCATTCCGGCCAGACGGAAATCACTCTCGCCTTCCATGCTTCGAGCCCGTCGGCCTTCACTCGTTCGGCATCGGCCGGCTTGAGGCTCCAGAAGAAGGCCGCCATCTCTTGCGCGCCAGGCTCCGGCCGGCCGATCGGCAGCACGCCGACCATGATGCTTGCCTTGTCGTAGCGCTGCAGCAGCGCGCTTCTGTCAAAGCCGCCCCGCCAGCCGAGCGACGCCCAGAATGCGCCATAGGCGAGCGGTCGCGGCATGGCGGCATCGCCGAGATAGTGCCGCAATTTCGAGCGCGCGCCGCTGGCGTCGACAATGAGGTCGAACGGCCCGAGCCGCTTGCCGTTGGCGCAAACCAGCGTCGCGCGCTCGGCCGTCTCCGGTGTCTCGACCTCGACACTGGTCTCGATGGCGATCGCTTCGCGCAAGGCGGCGCGGTGGAGCACGCCGAACAGCGCCGCCCGATGCACCGCGAGGCCGAAGCGACGGCCGCGCCGCGCGTCGTAGCGGACTTCGAGCACCGTGCGCCCGGTCTGGGCGTCGGTGCCGTGCAGCCGCTCGATACGGCTGCCGAGCGAAAGAATGTCATCGAGCAGGCCGAGATCGGCGAGGACTGTCAGCCCGGTCGGCTGCAGGATGAGGCCGGAGCCGACAGGCTTCGGCGCGTCGAAGCGCTCGAAGATGGTGACCTTGTGCCCCGCCCGCTTGAGATAGAGCGCCGCGGCCAATCCGGCCGGCCCGGCGCCGGCAATCGCGATGTCGTAGGATCTGCTCATTGCCCGCCCAAGCCAAGCCGGCCGGACAATCTCCCAACACAGCAGTCAAATCAAGCTGGCGCTTTGACGCCTGTCTGTCAGGCTTGAGCCGCGTCGAAAGCGGCACGTGCCTCGCGCACGGCGTCATGGTTGAGCTCGGCCCACTGGACCAGCATCTGCAGGGGCGCAAACATCGAGCGCCCGAGATCGGTCAGGCTGTATTCGACGCTCGGCGGCTTGGTCGGGAAAACTTCACGGTGCACATAGCCGTCGCGCTGCAGGTCGTAGAGCGTTTGCGTCAGCATGCGCTGCGAAATGTCGGGAACCAGCCGGCGCAGCTCACCGAAGCGGTAGGGCCTCTCTGCCAGCGCCATGACCAGCAGCGAGCTCCATTTGCCGCTGATGCCCTGGATCACGTCGCGGACCGGACAGTCGGCGAAATTGCCGCCGTTGGTCATCGCCTTATAGACCTCGAGCTTGGCTTTCAGATTGAAGATCTTGCTGTCCATTGCGATATCCGCCGATCGAAACTGAAGCATGTCTCCCGAAAGCGGGAACCGGGTTTCGGGTTAAGAACATGCGTAAGATCAAAACCTAGAGCGCGTGGAGCAAATCTGAAAGATCGCGACGCGCCTTAGGCCGGCAATGGTGGTTCCCTCGCCGTGCCTACCTCCCGAAAAACTGCCTTCTTTACGGCCCGAGGTCAATTCCTGTTTTAGTGCTGGTCTCTTTTTGAGACTACCACTTGATCCGCCTTCGACGCTATTTTTCAGGACCCTCCCCATGACCGAAACCCTTCTCGTCA
Organism: Mesorhizobium sp. M2A.F.Ca.ET.067.02.1.1; assembly: GCF_004023285.1. Lineage (NCBI taxonomy): Bacteria > Pseudomonadati > Pseudomonadota > Alphaproteobacteria > Hyphomicrobiales > Phyllobacteriaceae > Mesorhizobium > Mesorhizobium sp. M2A.F.Ca.ET.067.02.1.1. The sequence continues at coordinate 881 of NZ_RZSB01000709.1, read as the reverse complement.
CCGGCGCTTCCGGCCAGCTCGGCCGAGCCGTCATCAATCACTTGCTGGAGGCGCAGAAAATTGCGCCCTCGAGCATCATCGCCGCCACCCGCAACCCCGAGAACCTTGCCGACCTTGCAGCGCGCGGCATCGCCGTCAGGGCCGCCGACTTCAACGACGTCGCCTCGCTGGAGAAGGCGTTCGCTGGCGCCGACCGGGTGCTGATCATCTCGACCGGCGACCTCGATCTGAAGACGGGCCGGCGCCTGAAGCAGCATGAGACGGCCGTGGCCGCGGCCAAGGCGGCAGGCGTTTCGCATCTGCTCTACACCTCGATGCCCAATCCCGAGCCGGGCTCGCCCGTGCTCTTTGCCGGCGATCACTACGGCACCGAGCAGGCGATCAAGGCGAGCGGCATCTCCTACACCATCTTCCGCAACGGCTGGTATCAGGAGAACCTGTTCATGTCGCTGCCGCACGCCATTTCGTCGGGCAAGTGGTACACATCGGCCGCCGAAGGGCGCATCGCGCATGGCGCGCGCGACGATATGGCGGCCGCCATTGCCGCCGGCCTCGCATCCGGCTCCAAGGAAAGCCACATCTACACGCTGACCGGCCCTCAGGCCTATACGGTGGGCGAGATCGCCGCTCTGGTAAGCGAGGTGACCGGCAAGCCGCTGGAAGTCATCCAACTGCCGGACGAGGCGCTTACCGAAGGGGTGAAAGCAGCCGGCGTTCCAGAGGATTTCGCCCGCATCATCGTCTCCTTCGACGCCAACACCCGCGCCGGACGCATTGCGGAGGTGACCGATGCCGTCGAAAAACTCTCGGGCCGCACGCCCCGGACGCTGAAGCAGTTCCTAGAAGCGAACAAGGCTACCCTGCTCGGCTGAAGCCAGGCG